>JAKAAV010000005.1 GCA_021802185.1 Chloroflexota bacterium
AAGGGGACGATCGTCGTGGGTGCGGTCAGCTTTCCGGAGAACCAGCTGCTGGCCGAGCTGTACGCGCAGGAGCTCCAGGCGAACGGGTACTCGGTGACCCGCAAGTTCGGGCTCGCGAGCCGCGAGGTGCTGCAGCCCGCGATGCAGTCGGGCCAGGTCGACCTGGCGCCCGAGTACATGGCCTCGCTGACGGAGTACCTGGACAAGGGCGCCGGGAAGGCGACCACCGACCCCGCGAAGACGGCCAAGGTGCTGCAGGCGTACCTCACGCCGAAGGGCGAGACGGTCCTCAACTACGCGCCGGCGACCGACGAGAACGGGTTCGTGGTCACGAAGGCGACCGCGGACCAGTACCACCTGGTGAACATCAGCGACCTGGCGAAGCCGGCCAGTTGACGGGTCGGGCGAGGGGCCATTCTCACGTCCCTCGACCGCTCCGGATCCCGCGGCGTGCCGCTCCCGCGCCGCGGGCACGCGGCCTCGAACGGCGCGCAGCGTCCCGGCGACGCGCGTGCGGCCGGTCGCACGGATGCGGGTCGCCTCAGCGAGCATGCGGCCGGGTCGCAAGGTCGCGATGCGCGCGCGACACGGGCGCGCTCGCCCGCACGTGACATGCTGCCCGCAACATTGCGACGCACTCGGCGTGCACGTCGCAGTTCTCGAACCGGTTCCGGTGCCGCCGTCGACGGCGCCCGGCTCCCACTCGGAGGTTTCGATGACCCGGCACACTGCCGTCCAGCCGCTCGCACCCGAGGTGCGCGAGTTTCTCGAGACGCCGGGCCTCATGGCCGTCGTCGCGTCGCTCAACCCCGACGGCACGCCGCATCAGGCCGCGGCGTGGTACTTCCTCGAGGGCGACGGCATCGTGATCAACTCGAAGATCGGGCGCCGGTGGCCGTCGAACCTGATGCGCGATCACCGAGCGAGCGTGATCGTGGTCGACGGGTACCGCTGGGTATCGGTGCGCGGCGAGGTCGAGGTCATCCGAGACGACGAGCGCGCCCACGCCGACATCGCTGCGCTCGCGCGCCGCTACCATCCTGACGACCCGATCACGGTGGAGGAGCAGGTCCGGCAGTTCGAGTCGGAGGAGCGCGTCACGTTCGTCCTGCGGGGACGCGTCGCTGCCGACCTCGAGGAGTAGGCGATGGTTCAGGCGAAGATCGGCTACGCGGCGATGATGGAGCAGTTCACGCCGCACGACCTCGTCGACTGGTCAGTTGCGGCCGAGGCGGCGGGATTCGAGGGGGTCATGGCCGCCGACCACGTCCAGCCGTGGGTCCCGGCACAGGGCAACGCCGGCTTCGTGTGGGCGTTCATGGCGGCTGCGGCGGAGCACACGACGAGCGACATCGGGCCCGGCGTCACGTGCCCGTCGTTCCGGATGCACCCGGCCATCGTCGCGCAGGCCGCCGCAACGATGGCCGAGATGTACCCCGGCCGCTTCTGGCTCGGTCTCGGGTCGGGCGAGGCGCTCAACGAGCACATCGTGGCGCCGTACTGGCCCGAGGTCGGCGAGCGGATCTCGCGGATGTTCGAGGCGCTCGAGATCATCCAGAAGCTGTTCACGGGCAAGGACGTCAAGCACCGCGGCGAGTTCTTCCGCATGGAGACGATGCGGCTCTGGACGATGCCGGAGACGCCGCCGCCGATCTACGTGGCGACCGCCGGGCCGCTGACCGCGGAGCGAACCGGCCGCCTGTGCGACGGAATCATCACGGTGGGTGCCGCCGACGAGAAGATCGACGCGGTGTTCGCGCGGTTCGAGAAGGGCGCCCGAGAGGCGGGCAAGGATCCGTCGACGATGCCGCGGATCCTGCAGCTGCACCTGTCGTGGGCGCGGACGCAGCCGGAGGCGGAGCAGAACGCTCTTCGCGAGTGGCCGAACGGCGGCATGAAGTTCTCGAAGCAGGACGTCCGCTCGCCGCAGACCTTCGCCCAGGTCGCCGAGCTCGTCCGCCTGGAGGACTTCCGCGGCCGGATGCTGATCTCCGACGACCTCGAGACGCACCGCCGCGAGATCCAGCGCTACCTCGACATGGGCTTCACGAAGATCTACCTGCACAACGTCGGCCGGAACCAGGCGGACTGGATCGAAGCGTTCGGTCGCGAGGTCCTGCCGAAGCTGACGGCATGAGTGCCACGGGGCGTCGCCGCGTCGCGTCGGCCTCCGGCTGGCGTCGCCGCGTCGCGTCGGCCTCCGGCTGCCGCCGCCCGATCTCGTTCGGCGACGCAGAGTGGCCGTCGGCGTCGGAGACGCCTCGGCCGGCCGCGCCACGCGACGCCCTGGGTCCGGGCGCTCCGGCTGACCCCGCGGGCTCGGGAGACGCCCCGCCGGACGCTGCCCGACGCCGCGCGGTCCGGGCACCTTCGGCTGACCGCCGGGGCCCCGCGGGAGTGACGGTGTGACGGCATGACGGACCGCGTGACGCGCGTGACCGTGCTCGCTGGCGGGGTCGGGGGCGCAAAGCTCGCCCACGGCGTGTCGATGCTGCCCGACGTCGACCTGTCGGTCGTCGTCAACACCGGGGACGACCTCGAGCTCCACGGGCTGTCGATCTCCCCCGACGTCGACACGGTCCTGTACACGCTGGCCGGGCTCGCGAACGCCGAGACCGGCTGGGGGCTGCGCGACGAGACGTGGTCGGCGCACGAGATGCTCGGCCGGTATGGGGCGCCGACGTGGTTCCGGCTCGGCGACCGGGACATCGCCACGCACCTCGTCCGCACCGTGCGCCTCGCGGCGGGGGCGACGCCGACGGACGTGACGCGCGAGCTCGCGGCGTCGCTCGGCGTGCGGTCGCGGATCCTGCCGATGGCCGACCGCCCCGTCCGGACCCGCGTCCGGACGAGCGATGGCTGGCTCGACCTGCAGACGTGGTTCGTCGGCAGGCGGCACGCGGACGACGCGCTCGAGATCCGCTTCGAGGGCGTGGAGGACGCGCGGCCGACCGCCGCGGTCCTGGAGGCCGTCGCGTCCGCGGACGTCGTCGCCTTCGCGCCGTCGAACCCGTTCATCAGCATCGGCACGATCCTCGCGCTGCCCGGGATGACGTCCGCCCTGCTCGACACCACGGCGCCGATCGTCGCCGTCAGCCCCATCGTGGCCGGCGCGGCGATCAAGGGTCCCGCCGACCGCATGTTCGCGACGCTCGGCGGCGAGGCCAGCGCGCTCGGCGTCGCGCAGCACTACGCGACCCGCCACCCCGGACTTCTCGACGGCCTCGTGATCGATGCCGCCGACGAGGCGCAGGCGCCGGCGATCGAGCGACTCGGGTTCGTGGTGCTCGTGACGGCGATCGTGATGCGCGACGAGGCCGACCGGCGCCGGCTCGCCGGCGAGATGCTGGCGTTCGCGCGGACGCTGCGGCCGGCGCACACCCTGCGGACCGCGCCGGCGACGCAGGACCCGGGAACGATCGCCAGGGCGGGGACCTGAGGCCGCGGGCGCGCGAGCACGTGGTCGCGCGGGGAACAGCTGCCACACAAAGGGGGTTTCACGCATGCGCATCGGAATCGGGCTGCCGACGGTGCTGCCTTCCGTGCCGGGCTCGGCCGTGCTCGAGTGGGCTCGGCGGGCGGAGAACCGCGGCTTCAGCACGCTCGGGGTCATCGACCGCGTCGCGTACCACACGTATTCGCCGCTCATCGCGCTCGCCGCCGCGGCAGGTGTGACCGGCACGATCGGGCTCATGACCGACGTCCTGCTCGGACCCACGCGGAACCCGGTCCTCCTGGCGAAGGAGGCCGCGAGCCTCGCGCAGGTGTCCGGCGGGCGGTTCACGCTCGGCCTCGGTGTCGGCGCGCGGCCCGACGACTACGCCGTCGTCGGACGCGACTTCCACACGCGCGGCCGCGACTGGGATCGGGCGCTCGAAGTCATGGACGCGGTCTGGCGCGACGAGGCGCCGCAGGGCACGGTCCGGCCGGCCGCCCCGATCGTCGACGGACACGGACGGCCGCGGATCCTCATCGGTGGCTCGTCCGACGCGTCGATCAGGCGGACGGTGCGGTGGGGCGATGGCTGGACCGCAAGCTCGACCGTCGGCGCGTCGCTCGGGTCGCTCGTGCAGCGCGTACGACAGGCGTGGCGAGACGCCGGCCGCGAGGGCGCCCCCTGGATCTCAGTGCTGACGTACTTCGCGATCGGCGACGATCCGCGGTCAACGGAGTTCCTCGCCGACTATTACGGCCCCGAGCGCGGGCCGGCCATGGCGGAGGCCCTGCCGACGACGCCGGACGAGCTCCGGGCGATGGTGCACCGGCTGGAGGACGCGGGCGCGGACGAGATGGTGACGTTCCCGACGCTCTCCGGGATCGACCAGGTCGATCGCCTCGCAGACGTGCTGCTGCGCTGACGGCCGCTCCGGCTGGCATGCTGTCGTGCCGCCCGCGTGCGCCCGCGCCGACCGGCGTGCTGCCGCGCCCGCCAGCGTGCGGCCACGCCGTGCCGGGCATCGCGCCACGGGCATCGAGCGGCGACGCATTGCCGCGCCCGCCCGCTCGCCGCGGGCTCTACGATGTCGCGTGTCGCCGGCGGGTGCCGGCCTCACGGCGGCCGCGGCCACTCGGCTCGCGGCGCGAGGATCGTCGTCCCGTGACCATGACGGTCAGGGAGAGGAGGACGGCGTGAGCACGGGCGGTCAGGCTGACCTGTCGCGACTCCACGTCGTCGTGCCGCTTCGGACGCTCGAGGGCGGGAAGACGCGACTGGGCGCCGCACTCGATGCGGAGGAGCGCGAGGAGCTGATCGTCGGGATGCTCCGCCACGTCCTCGGCGTCGTCCGCGCCTGGGGGCGCGCCGCGGACGTGGTCGTCGTCAGTCCCGATCCGACCCTCCTCGGCATCGCCGCCGCCGCGGGCGCGCGCACCCTGCGACAGCGGAGCGGGACCCTGAACGACGGCCTGCGCCTCGCGATCGAGGACGTGATCGCGGGAGACGCGACGGCCGTGCTGATCATCCCCGGCGACCTGCCGCTCGTCGGGCCGCACGCCCTCGAGCGATTCTGCGACGCGGCCGATGCCGCGCTCGCGGCCGGCCGCGGGAGGCCCCTCGTCGCGATCGCACCGGCCGACGCGCGGACCGGGACGAACGGGCTCCTCCTGTCGCCGCCCGACGTCATCGAGCCGGCCTTCGGTCCCGACAGCCTGCGTGCCCACCTCGAGGCCGCCCGGATGGCCGGCGCCACCGTGCAGGTCGTCGACGAGGAGCTCCTCGCGTTCGACCTCGACACGCCCGGCGACGTCGAACGGCTCGATCCCGACCGTCTCGCGGAGCTGCAGGCGATGGGAGCATCGGTCGACGCGACCGGGGCGAGCGCGCAGTGACCGTGTGCCAGACGGCCGGGCCGGACCCGGCCGGCGCGACTCGGTCAGGCGTACGGTGAGCACGTCCCCGGCTGCCGAGCCCGATCCGGTCGAACCTTCGCCGACCACGCCCGCGCGTCCCGCGGCGCAACCGGCTGGCGGTCCGCCTCCCGGCGCCGCCCCCGCGCCGGCAACCGGCCGCCTCCTGGCAATCCCGCTCCCACCCCTGCCGGACGTCCGGCCCGGCGACGACCTCGCGGCGCTCATCGCCGACGCCGTGGGAGCGGGGGCCGCCCTGGACCCCGAACTGGCACTGCGCCCCGGCGACGTGCTCGTCGTGACGCAGAAGGTGGTGTCGAAGGCCGAGGGGCGGATCGTCGACCTGCGGACGGTCGAGCCGCGCCCCGAGGCGGTGGCGTTCGCCACGCGCTGGAACCGCGACCCGCGGCAGGTCGAGGTCGTGCTCCGCGAGTCGGCTAGCGTCGTCCGGATGGAGCGTGGCGTGATCGTGTCGCGGACCCGCCAGGGGTACGTGTGCGCGAACGCGGGCGTCGACGCGTCCAACACCGACGCCGAGGACCTCGTGACGCTGCTCCCCGAGGATGCCGACGCGTCGGCCCGCCGGATCCGGGAGCGACTCGCCGAGCTGCTCGGCATCGACGTCGCCATCGCCGTCGCGGACTCGTTCGGCCGTCCCTGGCGCTGGGGGATCACCGACGTCGCGCTCGGGGTCGCCGGCTTCGCGCCGCTGGCCGACTTCCGGGGCCTCACCGACACGACGGGCCGGGAACTTCATGCCACCGTCGTCGCCGTCGCGGACGAGATCTGTTCGGCGGCCGAGCTCGCGTCCGGAAAGACGTCGCGCCAGCCGGTGGTGCTCGTGCGGGGAGCGCCGCTCCCGTCGGGGGACGGCTCGATCGCGCGGGACGTCGTGATGCCCGAGGCGTTCGACCTGTTCGCCTGACCGCGGCCTCCCGCGGCGGCGCCACGACCCCCGGGCCGGCCAGGGGCCTGCCGATTCGGCGTCCGCGGTACGCTCCGGTCATGAAGATCGGACTGCAGGTACCCAGCTTCACCTGGCCCGGCGGGGACGCCGAGATCGGCCCGACGTTCGCCCGGATCGTGCGCCAGGCCGACGACGCGGGCTTCGACTCGCTCTGGGTCATGGATCACTTCTTCCAGATCCCGGGCGTCGGGAAGGCCGAGGAGCCGATGCTCGAGGGGTGGTCTGCGCTCGCCTTCGCCGCGGCGCTCACACGGCGCGTCACGCTCGGGCTGATGGTCGGCGGCATCCACTACCGGCAGGCCGGCCTGTGGGCCAAGGCGGCGACGACCCTCGACGTCCTGTCGGGCGGCCGCGCCTGGCTCGGGATCGGAGCGGCGTGGAACGAGCAGGAATCGAAGGCGCTCGGGTTCCCGATGCCGCCGCTCGGCGAGCGCTTCGAGATGCTCGAGGAGACGCTGCAGATCGTCCACTCGATGTGGGAGGGCGAGCGGGGCACCGGGCAGGCGTTCCACGGCCGCCATTACCAGCTCGACCGGATGATGAACAGCCCGCAGGCGATCCGGAAGCCGCACCCGCCGATCATGATCGGCGGCGGTGGCGAACAGAAGACGCTCCGGCTGGTCGCGAAGTACGCCGACGCGACCAACATCTTCGGCGGCGCCGACAACCTCCGGCACAAGTACGCCGTGCTCAAGGAGCGCTGCGAGGAGATCGGACGGCCGTTCGACGAGATCGAGCGCAGCAACCTCAACAGCTTCCGCGTATCGCGCGACGGTGGCAACGACACGGTGAGCCCCTCCGAGATGGTCGACCGCATCGGCAGCTGGCACGACGCCGGCTGCCAGCACGCGATCTTCTCGATCCGGAACGTGACCGAGCCCGGGATCTTCGAACTGATCGGGCGCGACGTCGTCCCGCAGGTCCACGCGCTCGACGGGCAGTCGTAGGCTGGTGCATGGGGATCGGGGTGACGTGGACCATCGGGGAGGTGGGATGAACGGGCCCGGGGAGCGGAGAACGTCAGCCGCGGATGCGCTGCCGCCCGGCGCGCGCATCGTGGCGTCGGTCCTGCCGGCCGATCTCGCGCGCCTCGGCGAGGAGGTCGCGGCGCTCGAGGAGGCCGGGGTCGACTGGATCCAGTTCGACGTGATGGACGCCTCGTTCGTGCCGAACCTGACGTTCGGGCCCGACGTCATCGCCGCCGCGCGGCGGCACACATCCCTCCCGTTCGAGGCCCAGCTCATGGTCTCGCACCCCGACGTGCTCATCGAGCCGTGCATCGATGCCGGGTGCGACCGGGTCATCGTCCACGCGGAATCGACCCACAACCTGCACCGCAGCCTGATGCGGATCGGCGAGCGCGGCGCACGCGCGGGCGTCGCCGTCAACCCCGCGACACCGGCCGACGCGGTGGTGAACGTGCTCGACCTGGTCGACCTGGTGCTCGTGATGACCGTCAATCCGGGTTTCGGCGGGCAGGCCTACCTGAAGAGCATGGAGGCGAAGCTGCGGGTGGCGCGCCGCCTCATCGCCGGGGCCGGTCGCCGGATCTGGCTCGAGGTCGACGGGGGCATCGCGCCGGACACGATCGAGACGTGCGCCGAGGCGGGCGCGGACGTGTTCGTGACCGGGAGCACGCTGTTCCACGATCCGCGCGGGATGGCGCACGCGGTGCAGGACCTGCGGGCTCGCGCCACGGCGGCGATGCACGATGGGGTGGCCGAGGGAGCGGCGACGCGCCCGACGTGAGGTAGAATACTCCCCGGGGGTATCCACCGGGACGGCAGGCGACCCGACGGCCCGCTCGACGCGGGTGGAAGAACGCAACAAGGACGGTGCACACGGGATGACACAGGGCGGATTCGGCGGCCTCAAGCCGCTGCAGATCATCGGCGACGGCGAGCAGGGGATGGCGGCTCCCGTCGGCGCTTCCGTCGCGGCCGCCCCGTCGGGCCGGACGAGCGCGAAGGTGATCATCGTCGGATCGGGACCCGCGGGACTCACGGCCGCCATCTACGCCGCGCGCGCGAACCTCGGGCCGATCGTCCTCGGCGGGTACGAGGCGGGCGGCCAGCTCATGATCACGAGCGACGTCGAGAACTTCCCCGGCTTCCCGGAGGGCATCCAGGGCCCGGAGCTCATGGGCCGGATGCGAGCCCAGGCCGAGCGGTTCGGCGCAGTGGTGGTCGACGTCGACGTCGAACGGGTCGACCTGTCTCGGCGGCCGTTGCACCTGTGGGCAGGCGGCGTCGAGTACGAGGCGGAGACCGTGATCGCGGCGAGCGGCGCGTCCGCGCTCTGGCTCGAGCTCGAGAGCGAATCGCGGCTGCGCGGGCGAGGAGTGAGCGCCTGCGCGACGTGCGACGGCTTCTTCTTCCGCGACCGGAAGGTCGTCGTCGTCGGCGGCGGCGACACCGCGCTCGAGGAGGCCCTGTTCCTGACCCGGTACGCCCGCGAGGTCGTGATGGTGCACCGCCGCGACCAGTTCCGCGGCAGCCGGATCATGCAGGAGCGGGCGCTCGCGAACCCCAGGATCCGCGTGCTGTGGAACAGCCGCGTCGTCGAGGTGCTCGGCGAGGACCACGTGACGGGTGTCCGGCTGCGCGACACCGTCTCCGGGGCGGAGCGCGACGAGCCGGCGGACGGGGTGTTCGTGGCGATCGGCCACCGGCCCAACACGCGCGTCTTCCGCGAGTGGCTCGACGTCGACGACAAGGGCTACCTGTCGGTCCACGAGGAGACCCGGACGCGGATCGACGGCGTGTTCGTCGCGGGCGACGTGCACGACGCGCGATACCGGCAGGCGGTGACGGCGGCCGGCGACGGGTGCCGCGCCGCGATCGACGCCGAGCGGTGGCTCGCGGAGCACGGTCTGGCAGAGCCCGCGACGATGTCGGCCTGGTGAACGCGCCGCTCACGCCGCGGCTCGACCGGCGCGAGCGACTGCTCCGCCGCCTCGGGCTTGCACCGTCCACGGCCGAGGTCGCGCACGCGTTCCTCGACGCGGCGCTTCCCGGGCGCAATGCGGTCGTCGTCGACGCGGGATGCGGGCACGTGAGCGCGCTCCGGCCGTTCCGGGCGCGCGCAAGCGAGATCGTCGGGATCGACGTCCACGCCCCCCGCGCCCCGCTGCCGTGGCTCGACCGGTTCGTCCGCGCCGACCTGTGCACCGACGTCGACACGTTGCCCCCGGCATCTCTCGACCTCGCGTTCTCGTCGTTCGCGTTCGAGCACTTCCGCGACCCGGACGCCGCGCTGCGCACGCTCGCCGCCTGGCTGCGCCCGGGCGGCTGGCTCGTCCTCACGACCATCAACCGGTCGCACCCGTTCGTGGCCGCCTATTGCGGCCTGCCGCGGCGGGTGGCCGCCCCTCTGCAGCGGCTGGTCAAGGCCGCTCGCTCGGACGCGCACCCCATCGTCGCGACCCACAACACGCCGCCCCGGCTGCGAGCCGCGCTCCGCGACGCAGGGTTCCTCGAGGTCGAGCTCGTGATGACCGACCACCTCGCGAGGGCCTGGCGACGTCGCACGTCGACGTTCGCGCTCGGGCTCGTCGGGGACCTGGCGGCGCACCGGTTTCCCGGACGCCGGTCGACGATCGTGGTCCGTGCGAGGTCGGGCGCGGCCGGCCGCCAGCGTGGCGGACACCCCCGGAACGGGGCGTGGCCGAAGGTTGCGCAGACAACGGAGGCGATCATCCCGGAATCCAATGCATCCCCGGAGGAAGCTACGGCATGAGCAAGCACGCGACCGTTCGGTGGGACGGAGGGCTCCACCTCGTGGCCGAGGCCGGCAGCGGCGATCGGCTGGAGATGGACGACGCGAAGGGCGGGCGGGGATTCCGGCCCGCGGAGCTGCTGATGGTGTCTCTCGGCGGCTGCACCGCGATGGACGTCGTGTCGATCCTGGCCAAGAAGCAGCAGGCGGTCACGTCCTACGAGGTCGACGTCACCGGCGAGCAACGGGAACCGCACCCGCACGCGTACACCGACGTGGTCGTCGAGCACCGCGTCGAGGGGGATCCGCTGGATCCCGAGGCCGTGCGGCGCGCGATCGAGCTGTCGGCGACCAAGTACTGCACGGTGACCGCGGTGATGGCGACGGGCGTGGCCCGGATCGTCCACCGGTACGTCGTCCGCAACAGCGAGGGCGAGCACCGCGCCGAGGTCATCGTGACCGGGCCGCAGGGCGTGAACGTCGCGGGGCTCGAGCGCGGCTGACGCCGCGATCAGGCCTTGACCAGCACTCCCGTGTCCGCCCCGCGCCGTGACAGCGCGTCGACGACGACCGCCGCGAGCAGCACCAGCCCGGTCGCGATCAGCTGCCACTGCACGGGGAACCCGAGCAGGTACAGCCCGTTGTAGATCGCGCCGATGACGATGCCGCCGAGCACGCCGTGGATCGCGCGGCCCCGGCCGCCGAACAGGCTCGTACCGCCGATGACAGCCGCCGCGACGGCATACAGCACGTACTGTCCGCCGTTGACGTTGGTCGTCATGCCGCCCTGCGTCGACGAGTAGATGATCCCGGCGATTCCGGCCGTGAACGAGCACAGCACGAAGGCCCAGGTCCGGACGTTCGCGACGTTGATGCCGGCGCGGCGGGCCGCCTCGGGGTTGCCGCCGACGGCGTAGACGTGACGGCCGAACTCGGTCTGCTCGAGCAGGATCGTCCACGCCACGAGCACCACGAGCACGATCGGCACGACCCACGGCACACCCTCGATCGGCAGGAACCTGCCGCGGTTGATGTTCGAGATGCCGACCACGGCGACGCCGGCGACCGCGAAGAACGCGATGACGAGGAGCGTGAGGCCGAGCGGGCGCGCCACGAGCCCGCTGCGCCGGCGAGACGAGTCACGGTGGTAGAGGAAGCCACCGAACACGAGCACGAGCGCCACGAGCCCGATCCACGACACGAGCGGCGGGATGTTGCTGTTGACGATCCCGTTGAGCACTTCCTGGTCCTGCGACTGCGTGCTCGTGATGCTGACGCCGCCCGCGGGCCCGAGCAGGATGATCATCACGCCGAACCAGAGCAGGTAGCCGGCGAGCGTCACGACGAACGAGGGAAGGCGCAGGCGCGTGATGACGATGCCGTCGATCGCGCCGATGACGGCGCACACGAGCAGCGCCGCCGCGATTGCGGCCCACCACGGCCAGCCCATGTTCGACTGCACGAGGTTCGCGGCCACGATCCCGCCGAGGGCGGCGACGTAGCCGGTCGAAAGGTCGATCTCGCCGAGCAAGAGCACGAACCCCTCGGCCATCGCGAGCACGATGAACACCGCGCTCTGGTCGAACAGGTTCACGAGGTTGGCGGGCGACAGGAAGACGTTGTTCGGGCTGACGACCGCGAACACGATCGTCACCATGGCGAGCGCGAACACGACCGGCAGGACGCCGGCGTCGCCGCCGCGCACGCGCACCCACCACGCGCGGAAGTACTCGCCGACGGACCCGGCGACGAGCTGCGGCGGCACCTCGATGGCAGCCGCCGTCAGGTCCGTCGTCTCCTCCGTCTCGGCCCGGATCTCGTCCATCGACACGCTGGCGGCGGCCTCGTCCTGGCCCTGCGTTCCCGCCATCGCTCAGTCCCTCCCCTGGCCGGCCACGCCGCGGCTCGACCCACCAGTCGTCATGTAGTCGACGACGCTCTGGCGATCGAACGCCGTGGTGGCGTCCTGCGCGACCATCCGGCCGAGGTGCAGCACGGCGATCCGGTCGGCGACCTCGAAGACGTCGTTCAGGTTGTGGGAGATCACCATCACGGCGAGGCCGTGGTCCTTCAGGCGCTTCACCAGGTCGAGGACCATGCGCGTCTGTGCCACGCCCAGGGCCGCCGTCGGCTCGTCGAGCATGACGAGCCTCGAGTTCCACATGACGGCCTTCGCGACGGCGACGGCCTGCCGCTGGCCGCCCGAGAGCGTGGCGACCGGCTGTCGGATCGAGCGCACGGTTGTCACGTGCAGGCTCGACAGCGTGCGCGCCGCGTCCCGCTCCATGGCGTCCTCGTCGAGGAACACGCGGCTCCGCTTCCGCTCGCGGCCCAGGAACATGTTCTGGACGATGTCGAGGTTGTCGGCCAGCGCGAGGTCCTGGTAGACGGTCTCGATGCCGAGCGAGGCGGCGTCCTTCGGGTTGCGGATGTGGACCTGCCGTCCCTCCCAGAAGATCTCGCCCCCGTCCGGCTGGTAGATCCCGGCGATGGTCTTCGTCAGGCACGACTTGCCGGCACCGTTGTCGCCGCACAGCGCCGTCACCTGGCCGACGGGCAGATCGAGGTCGACCTTGTACAGCGCCTGGACGGCGCCGAAGTGCTTGCTGATGCCGCGGAGCCGCAGGAGCGGCTCGGTAGCCGGCATCGAGGCCGGCGCGAGCGACGAGCCCGGCGCGATGCCGGAACCCGCGGGTCCCGCTGCGCCAGCGACCCCCGGACCGCGGGCCGGTCCCGCCATTCCACTCGCCATACCCGATCTCCCCAAGCTTGCGGATCGAGGGCGAACGCCCGATCAGTCGGGACCCGGCGCCCGAACATCGCCGGCGGACCGCCGGCCAGCCCGAGCCCGGCGTTCGCCGAGCCTCCGAACCGGCGGGTCCGCCGGGGTCCGGCGCGAGGGGCGCCGAACCCCGGCTGGTGCGGTCAGACTAGCCGACCGCGGCCCACGTGATCAGCCGCGCTCAGGGCGTGATGCCCGCGGCGCTGCAGATCGTGGTCCCGACCAGCTTGCACAGGTCGGCCGCCTTCACGAAGTTGTCCTTGATCACCGTCGACGCCATGTTCTTCTCGTTGACCCAGACCGGGGTCAGGAGCACGGCGGGCTCGGTGACGCTGGAGTTCGCCGGATCGGTCGTCGTGCCGTTGACGAGGCTGGATGGCGGGGTCGCGCCGGCGCGGAGGATCGTCGCCAGCGACACGGCCGCCTGGGCCTCGAGGTACACGGCCTTGTAGACGGAGCCGCACTGATAGCCCTGGAGGATGTTCTGCATCCCCTGCAGCGTGGCGTCCTGGCCGCCCGTCGGGATCTTCTTCGCCGGGACGCCGGCCTTCTTCAGGTCCTGGATCACGGCGTTGGCGAGCCCGTCATTCGCCTCGATCGTCGTGTTGATGTTCGGGTGGGCGGTGAACTGCTGCTCGAAGATCTGGCCGCCCTTGGTGTTGTCCCATCCGGGAGCGATCTGCTCGCCGACGAGCGTCCAGCCGGCGCTGTTCTTCGTGCCGGCCTTGACCTGGGCCACCGCCTGGCCCCAGACCACCGAGTTGTAGCCCTTGGCGAAGTCGATCGCGTTGGGGTCGGTGTCCTGGCCGCCGTCGAGCGTGAACACCTGCGGGTTCTTGACGCCCCAGTCGGTCACGCACTGCTGGATGCCCTGGCCGATGAGCTTGCCGACCTCGACGTTGTTGAAGCTGACGTAGTAGGTGTCCGTGCCCTGGAACGTGGCGCGGTCGTAGCTGATCAGCTTGACGCCGTTCTGCGCGGCGAGCGTCTGGATCTGCTTGCCGACGGTCGCGTCGAGCGGGTCCATGACCAGGACCTTGGCGCCCGCGGTGATGTCGGCCTGCGCGAGCGAGAGCTCCGTGGCGTCGCTGCCCTGCGCGTTGTCGATCTTGTAGTCGCTCGACGAGTAGCCCGCCGCGTCGAACGCGGCCTTGAGGAACGGCGCGTCGAAGTCGACGTACCGGGCCGACGACGTCGTGTCGGGCAGGATCACGCCAACGAGGCCCTTGCCGGCCGCGGTGAGCGGCTTGAACTGGGCCATGGTGCCGAATGTCGCGTCGAACGACGAGATGCTGACGTTCGGAACGGCCGCGGCCGATGCTGCGGTGCTCGCGGCAGCGCTCGGCGCGGTGCTCGCGGCGGCGCTCGGCGCCGTGCTGGCAGCCACTGACGGCGCCGCGCTCGGAGCGGCGACCGAGGCCGCCGGCGCGGTCGTCGCCGCGCTGCTGCACGCGCCCGCGACGATCGATATCGTCGCGAGTGCGGCGAAGAGCGTGGAACGTGGTTTCACCTGATTCTCCCCTCTTGCACCATCTCGAACCCCATGGCGCATTGGCGGTCCTCCGGTGTTCGCCGGTACCCGAACCGCCGGCCACGCTCACATCGTGGATCTGGCCGCTGGCTCACCTCCTTCCGTCCGCCCGACGGACGGGCGCCGATGGGGACGACCGGAGCGGACCGTGGCTGGCACCAGCGACGGGTCCGCGATGACGTGTGCGAAGGCCAGTTCGGCGGCCCCGAGCAGCGCCGAATCCTGCCCCAGCCGTGCGGGCACGACCTCCACGGCGTGCCGCGCCGACGGCAGCGCCCGCGCATCGAGCTCGCGCTGGAGCGACCGCCGGACGCGCGGGTACAGCCGCGCGTAGACGCCGCCGAGCGCGACCGCCGTCGGGTTGAGCAGGTTCACGAGCCCGGCGAGGCCGATCCCGAGCCATGCGCCCACGGACTCGATTGCGGCCAGGGCGACAGGATCCCCGGCGTCGGCGCGGGCGAACAGCGCGTCGAGGGTGTCGCGGCCTCCCGAGGCATCCAGGCCCGCAACGCGGAGGAGCGCGTCCTCGCCGACCTCGGTCTCCCAGCACCCCCGCGCCCCGCAGCGGCAGGTCGATCCGTCGCGGTTCACCGGCATGTGCCCGACCTCGCCGGCATAGCCAGCGCTGCCCGCGTACTCGGTCCCTCCGGCGACGATCCCGGCACCGAGCCCCGCCTCGCCCCAGAGGCAGACGAAGTCGGCCATCCCGGCTCCCGCGCCGCGGATGTGCTCGGCGAGCGTCGCCAGGTTCGCGTCGTTCCCGACCAGGACCGGGACGTCGACGGGCAGGCGGTCGCGCACCAGCTGCCGCAGCGGAACGTCGCGCCAGTCGAGGTTCGGGGCGACGTGGACGAAGCCGTCCTCGCGCCGCACGACGCCCGGCACCGACACGCCGACCCCGACGATCCGGCCACTGCCGAACCGCTCGACGAGCGGACATGCCATGCCGGCCAGCAGGTCGGCGACCGACGAAGGATCCTGAGAACCGCGCCGACGCTCGACCCTGATGCTCTCGAGGATCTCGCCACCGAGCGCCACGACGGCGGCGGCCAGCGAGTCCGTGGCGATCTCGAGCGCGATGACGACGGGTCCGTCCCGCCGCGGACCGACGACCGGCGACGGGCGACCCGGCGCCGATCTCGCGAGCGGCGCGCGCTCCGAGACGAGGCCGCGGTCGGCGAGCTCGCCGACGAGGGATGCGACCGTGCTCCGGTTCACGCCGAGGCGTGCCGCAAGGTCCGATCGTGACTGCGCGCCACGGGTGTGCACCTCACCGAGCAGCCGGCTGAGGTTCCGGCGTCGCAGCGACAGCCTGCCGCCGTCATCCAAGATCCGGCCGTTCCCGCGGCCGCGCGTTCCCGGATCGAACGTACCCGGCCCTCCGTCAGCCAATTGTGGCCGCCGACAACAAATCGATCCGCCGAAGCGTGCAACACGTGCTGTGACCGTGTCAAGGTGCTGCACGCGCGAATCCTCCGCCTTTCATGTCGCGCGGTCGATGCCCTCCGACCGGAGGGACGCGCGCCCGGTCCACCGTGCCCCGGCCGTCCCGGGGTCCCGCTCCGCGTGCCGCCGGCGGCGTGCACGATCATTCGTGCTGTTGTATCTTTATGCGGACATGAGCACGGGGACCACCATCCCGACGCGAACGCACGCAACCGCCGCACCGTCTCAGGGGGACGGCGGGCGGCCGGGCGAGCCGGTGCGCGTCGGAATCCTCGGCGCGACGGGCTACGTCGGTGCCGAGCTCGTCCGCCTGCTCGAGCGCCACCCGTCCGTCCGCATCGTCGCGCTCGCGGCGCGCAACCGCGACGACGTGCCGGTCGGCGAGGCGTTCGCGCACCTGTCCGAGACGGGGCA
The DNA here is from genome assembly GCA_021802185.1 of Chloroflexota bacterium. Lineage (GTDB taxonomy): Bacteria > Chloroflexota > Limnocylindria > Limnocylindrales > CSP1-4 > JAJYNJ01. The sequence goes on from JAKAAV010000005.1 coordinate 16,204, forward strand.
CCGCATCGACGCCGCGCTGCCCGACGCATCCGAGATGGACGCCGTCCTGCTCGCGCTCCCGCACGGACAGGCCGCCTCGATCGCGCCCGATCTGGCCGCGCACGGCGTCCTCGTCGTCGACCTCGGCGCCGACTTCCGGCTGTCGGATCCGGACGCCTACCGCGAGTTCTACGGCCTCGAGCACCCGGCCCCCGAGCTCCTGCCCGGCGGTCCCGGCCGGACGGCCGGACGCGCCGGCGTCCTCCCGGAGGTCTCCCTCCCGCCCGCGGTGTACGGGCTGCCGGAGCTCCATCGCGCCGAGATCCCGCGCGCCCGGATCATCGCGTCGCCGGGGTGCTACCCGACCACCGCGCTCCTCGCGCTCGCGCCCCTCGCGCGGGCCGGCCTCATCGGCGACGTCATCGTCGACGCGAAGAGCGGGGTCAGCGGCGCGGGACGCGAGCCGAAGCTCGAGACGCACTTCTCCGAGGCGAACGAGTCCGTGCGGGCGTACGGTCTCGGCGGGCACCGGCACCTCCCGGAGATCCGCGGCGAGCTGCGCGTCCTCGGCGCGTCGCCGGAGGCGCTCGGCAGCATGATCTTCACGCCGCACCTCGTCCCGATGACCCGCGGGCTCCTCGCGACGTGCTACGTCCGCCCGTCCCGACCGGTCACGCAGGCCGAGCTCGACGCGCTCTACGCGGCGGCGTACGACGCGGAGCCGTTCGTGCAGGTCTCCCCCGTCCCGCCCGCCACGAAGACTGTCGCCGGCAGCAACCTGTGCCGGGTGTTCGTGCGGTACGACGAGCGGAGCGGCCGGATCCTCGCCCTCGCGGTCACCGACAACCTCGTGAAGGGCGCCGCGGGCCAGGCGGTCCAGTCGCTCAATATCGCATTCGGGCTCCCGGAGACGGCCGGGCTCGAGCAGCTCCCGATGTACCCGTGACCGAGCCGCGGGCCGCGGTCGGCATGTCGGGGCAGGGTTCCGGGATCGCGGACGAGCTCGCCTGGCAGCGCCTCGCCGAGGGAGCGGACGCGCTCGGGGTCGAGGAGTGCGCCGTC
>JAKAAV010000344.1 GCA_021802185.1 Chloroflexota bacterium
GATCTCGGTCGTGTACCGACGCGTGAGCCCCTCGACCTCGCGGCGCGAGAGCTTCGTCGGGTCGACGATCACGCCGCCCTTGCCGCCGCCGTACGGGATGCCGACCACCGCGCACTTCCAGGTCATCCACATCGCGAGGGCCTTGACCTCGTCGAGCGAGACGTCCTGGTGGTAGCGGATGCCGCCCTTGGCGGGGCCGCGCGAGAGGTTGTGCTGGACGCGATAGCCGGTGAAGACCTCGATCATGCCGTCGTCCATCTTCACCGGGAACTCGACGATCAGCTGCCGCTCGGGCTCGCGCAGGATCTTGCGAAGACCCGGGTCGAGCGCAAGCCGATCCGCGGCGAGGTCGAACTGCTGCTGGGCGACGGCCCACGGGTTGATCGCCGTGGTCGTCCGCTCCGTCGTCATCGAGCACCTCCCAACGCAATGAGCGCCATGCCAGGTTCAGCGCAGGCAGGCAGCTCCGTCAGCGCGGGCAGGCAGGCTCCGCCCGGAAGTCTACCGGCGCGCGACCGCGGGCGACGAGAGTGTCGGCGGCTGAGCGACCCCTCCGACCGGCGGCGTCAGGGAGGGCCGATCGCGCGGGCAGAGGAGAACCGGAGGCCGCGTCGGCCACCCGAGCGGAGCGTCGAGGTCGGATTCCGGTGACGCCGGCGACGAAGTGGTCAGGCGGCGGGGCGATTACTCGTGGCGCCACAGGACGACGGCGCCGTAGGCACCCGGACCGACGTGCGGACCGATCGACGCGCCGATGATCTCGGTGGTGAGGCTCGCGGGGTCGACGCCGGCGGCGACCGCGAGCTGCACACCTGCATCGACGACCGCGTCGTCGCCGGGCGTCGCGAGGAGTGCGAGCCGTTCGACCGGGCGCGCGGTCACGACCTCGATGAGCCGCTGCCGGGCGCGCGACCGGGTCCGGGGCCGGTCGACGATGTCGACGACGCCGTCGAGGACGGTCATGATCGGCTTCACGGAGAGCATCGCCCCGACGAGCGCGCGGCCGCGCCCGATGCGACCGCCGCGGTGCAGGTACTCGAGCGTGTCGAGCACGACGAACAACCGCGTATCCGGGATCCGGCGCTCCACCTCCGCCGCGATCGCCGAGGCGCTCTCGCCCGCGTCGGCCATCTCCGCGGCCAGCTCGGCGAGGATCCCCTCGACCATGCTCGCGCCCCAGCTGTCGAGGACGTGGATCTCCCGGCCGGGCAGCGCGTCGCGCGCGATCTGCGCCGACTTCAGGGTCGCGCTCAGCGTGCCCGCGACCGTGACGCAGACGACGGCCTCGGCACCCTCCGCGAAACACCGCTCGAACGCCGCCTGGAACGTGCCGGCGCCCGCCGCCGCGGTCCGTGGAAACGGGGCGCCGGGTGCCGTCAGCCGGGCCCAGAATTCGCGGGCCGTCATGTCGACGCCCGCAAGGTACTCCTCGTCGCCGAAGATCGCGATCAGCGGGACGAGCACGATCCCGTGTGCCGCCGCGGTCGACGGGTCGAGGTCGGACGCAGAGTCGGTGACGATCGCGACGCGCCGCATGCGGTCCTCCGTCGTGGTATCGGGCGGGATCATACGGGGCGCGACGGAGCGGAGCGCGGCGGAGACCGCGCCGGAGCTTCCGCTCTCCGGTCCGGATCGATCAGACCCGCTCGAACGCCATCGCGACAGAGCCGCCCCCGCCCAGGCAGAGCGTCGCCAGCCCGTACCGGCCCTCGCGGCGCCGGAGCTCGTGGAGCAGCGTGGCGACGATCCGCGCCCCGCTCGCGCCGATGGGGTGGCCGAGGGCGATCGCCCCGCCGTTCACGTTGACCTTCGACCAGTCGAACCCGAGCTCGCGCCCGTCCGCGAGCGTCTGCGCGGCGAACGCCTCGTTGATCTCGATGAGGTCGAACGCGTCGATGGGCATCTCGATGCGGTCGAGCAGGCGGCGCACGCCGGCGACCGGGGCGAGGAAGAGCCACTTCGGCTCGACCTCGGCCTGTGCGTAGCCGACGATCCGCGCGAGCGGCCGCAGTCCGTACCGCTCCACAGCGCGCTCGCTGGCGACCACGGTGGCCGCCGCGCCGTCGGTGATCCCCGGCGCGTTGCCCGCAGTCACGGTGCCGGTGCCGTCGCTCGGAGCGTCCTCACCCGTCGGAAGCTCGAAGGCGGGCTTCAACCGCGCGAGCGCTTCGGGCGTGGTGTCGCGGCGCGGCGCCTCGTCGGTCGTGAACAGCGTCTCCTCGCGCCCCCGGCGCACCGGCACGGGCACGATCTCGCCGGCGAACCGGCCGGCGTCGATCGCGGCGACCGCCCGCCGATGGCTCTCGAGCGCGAACGCGTCCTGGTCGTCGCGGTTCACGTGTGACCGGGCCGCGACCCGCTCGGCGTGCGTGCCCATGTGACAGCCCTCGATGGAGCACCAGAGCCCGTCCTGCACGGTCGAGTCGACCAGCTCCGCGTTCCCGAGACGGTACCCGAACCTCGCCTTCGGCAGCAGGTACGGCCCCTGATCCATGTTCTCCATGCCACCGGCGACCACGACGTCGGCGTCGCCGGCGCGGATCTCGGCCGCGGCCAGCATGATCGACTTCATGCCGGAGCCGCAGACACGGTTGATCGTCGTCGCGCTCGTGCCGTCGGGCAGCCCGGCCTTGAGGGCGGCCTGGCGGGCCGGCGCCTGGCCCGACCCAGCCTGGAGGACCTGCCCCATGAGGACCTCCTCGACCGAATTCGGCGGCACGTGCGCGCGCTCGACCGCGGCCTGGATGGCGATGCCCCCGAGGGTGGTCGCGGGCACGTCAGCGAGGCTGCCGGCGAACTTCCCGATCGGAGTCCGCATCGCGGAGACGAGAAACACGCGACCGGACGGCCCGTCCGGTCGGAGCGGCTGGCTGTCAGTAGCCGAATGCTAGCGCGGTGTTCTGCCTGCACGATCCGATCGCACCATCTTCGGGTCATCTCGGGCAGTTCGACAACCTGGCAGACGGGCCCGCACCGCTCGATGGTCATGGCGCCGATCGCGGCGGTGCGACATGAGCAATGGACCGGCGCATGCCGCGCAATCGGCGGCCTCCCGGGTCGTCGCGCGGGCGGGGCCCGTCGGCGCATGTCGCGCAATCGGCGGCCTCCCGGGTCGTCGCGCGGGCGGGGCCCGTCGACGCATGTCGCGCAATCGGCGGCCTCCCGGGTCTTCGCGCGGGCGGGGCCCGTCCACGCATGTCGCGCAATCGGCGGCCTCCCGGGTGGTCGCGCGGGCGGG
>JAKAAV010000345.1 GCA_021802185.1 Chloroflexota bacterium
CGATAGATCAGCGACACGTGCTCCGCGCCCACTCGTCGCGCCGTCCGGACGCAGTCCATCGCGGTGTCGCCCGCCCCGACGACCCCGACGCGCCGCCCGATCCCCGCGGGCCGTCCCTCGCGGACCCGCCGCAGGAAGGTGATCCCGTCGATCACCCCTGCGGCGTCCTCGCCGGCCAGTCCGAGCCGCTTGGCGCGCTGCGCGCCCACGGCCACGAACACCGCCGCGAACCCTTGCCCGCGCAGGTCGTCGAGCGTGAAGTCGACGCCGGCGCGCTGCCCGTACCGCAGCTCGACCCCGAGCGCCTCGAGCACGGCCAGGTCCTGGTCGATCCGTTGCTGCGGCAGCCGGTACGCCGGGATCGCCCCGCCGACCATGCCGCCGGGGTACGGTTGCGCCTCGAAGACCGTCACGCCGATCCCGGCGCGCGCAAGCCACTCCGCCGCCGCGAGCCCGGCAGGCCCGGCCCCGACGACCGCGACGCGCGAGGAGGCGGAGGAGGAGCCGGCCGCGGCCGGCGAGCCCGCCGCGGAACGGGGGTCGGTCTCGGCGTCCATGATGAAGCGCTTGATCTGGCGGATCGCGAGCGGCTGATCCAGGTGCGTGCGAATGCAGGTCTGCTCGCAGAGGTGGTCGCAGACGCGGCCGAGCACGGCCGGCAGCGGGTTGTCGATCCGCGTGATCCGCACCGCCTCGGCCACGTCGCCCGACCGCACCGCGCGCATGTACGCCGGCACCTGCTGGTCGACCGGGCACTCGTCCAGGCACGGGGCCTCGATGCAGTCGAACGGCCCGAGGACCCGCACGGTCTTCGAGCGATCCGCCCGGAACGACTGCTTCTCGTAGCGCCAGTCGTGACGAACCTCGTCGGCATACCGGCGGAGGTTGAAGCGCGCGCAGGCGCTCACGTCGGCACCGTCGAGCGTGCCGGCCGGGTCGGTCGCCACCGCCCCGCGGGCGCCGGCCGCAGGGATGATCCCGCGCCCGTCGAACCCGTCCGCCTGCGCCGTCCGCCGCACGAAGTCGTCGATGTCGGCCGCCCCGACGGCGTCGAACGCAGCGTCGACCTGCTCCGGGTACTGGAGCATCCGCAGGTACCCGCCCGTCTTCAGGAGGTCCGAACAGACGGTGATCGTCCGCAGGCCCGACGCGAGCAGCCGCGAGACGTTGAACGCGTCCGCGCCGCCGGCGAACGAGACGGGCAGCCCCGGGAACTCGTCCGCGATCATCGCCGCCAGGTTCGTCGTGACCGCGTGGAGCGGCCGCCCCGACAGGTACATCGTCGGATCGCGGTCGAACACGGTCCGCCAGTTCTCGACCTCGAGCGTGTTCGACAGCTTCAACCCGAACGTCAGGCCGCGCGCGTCGCCGACCTGGCGCAGGTTCCGGAACATGGGGACCGCGTCGGCCCACTTCAGGTCGTGCCCGAACGCGGCGTCCGGGATCGGCACGTCCGTGAACCCGAGGTCGTCGTTGACGATGCCGCGCACCCGTTCCGCGCCGAGCAGCGTGGGGTTGCACTTCACCAGCGTGTGGAGGCCGCGCTCTTCGAGCAGGTACAGCGAGATCCGCTCGATCTCGTCGGGCGGGCAGCCGTGCATCGTCGAGAGCGTCACCGAGTCGGACAGCCGGGCCGGGATCTCGACGTCGCGGACCTCCGGAAACCGCTGCGCGACGAGGTCGACGTACGCGGGCAGCCAGGCGGATGCGTCCGCCATCGCGTCCAGGTACCACTGGACGTTCGGTTGCCGAATCCCGTCGAGGTTGTACCCGACGCTCATGTTGAACACGACACCCGGCCGATCGCCGGGGAAGCCCAGGTGGCGGTGCAGGGCGTGGATCAGCACCCACGCGCGCAGGTACTCGTCGAACGACTGGTGGACCTTGAGCTCCTGGGACCACTCGACGTTGTAGCCCTCGTCCTGCACGTCGATGCAGGGCTTGTTGACGTCGAGCTCGTCGAGCGTCTGGACCGTCTTGAGCTCGATCATCCGGCCGCCGACGAGCCATGCCGTGATGATGTTCTGCGCCATCTGCGTGTGCGGCCCCGCGGCGACCCCGAAGGGGGTCTCCAGTTCGACGCCGTACTCCGTGCGGCGGAAGCGGTGGTCCGGACGGGGCGTGAAGAACGCCGGCCGCGGCACGTTGAAGAGGGAATCCTTCCGGGTCAGCTCAGTGAAGACCCAGTCGGTGAGCTGTTCCATCGAGACGGGATGGAAGCGGTCGGACATCGCGGGCTCCCTCTTCGGCGGCGCACGGCCGCCCATCGTTCCTGGTTCCGGGTCTCCGGCGATTCCGCAGCCCCCGCTGCACCGCCGGAGCCCGGACCGTCATCGCACCGTCACAGCCGCGCGTGCAGCCGCGCCGCCTGTTCCCGGGCCTTCGCCCGGATCTCGCCCGCGTCCACCTTCGTCGGGCCGTGCTCGTCCCAGACGAGCTCGCCGCCGACCTCGACGCGCAGCGGCCGGATCCCCGGCGTGAACGCGATGTGCCACGGGTCCATGGGCTCGTAGGACCACGTCACGCAATCCTGGCGCGCCTCGGGCACGAGGTCCCAGCCCGTCTGCAGCCAGCTCCACGCCGTCTCGGGCGACGCGGTCACGTCGACCGACCGCTGGAGCGCGTACGCGAGCCTGAACGTCTCGATCATCTGGGCGCCGATGCCGTCGGTGCCGAGGGCGACGGGGTTCGAGAAGCGCGCCGGGTTGGCGTACCCGACCGAGTTGTTGAGGTTCGAGAAGGGGTTGTGGAGGATCGTGCCGGGCAGCGCATGGTCGGTGGGCAGGTGGACGCCGTGAGCCAGCAGCCAGTCGGGCGCCGCCAGGGGTGCGAGTCGCGCCGGCGCGTCGGCGTCCTCGGGCCCCTCGCAGACGTGGATGTGCACCCCCACGCCGAGCTCGTCGGCCAGCGCCGCGGCGGCCTCCAGCGTCTCGTCGCTGCAGGTGAACGCGGCGTGGATCCCGACCAGCCCGCGCCCGCCGCCCTCGAGGAACCGCCGGTTCTCCTCGAGCCCGCGCACGGCACCATCGTGGCCGTGTCGGTCTGTCACGCCGTATGCGCACACGACCCGCACGCCGACCTCGGCGCACGCGTCGGCGATGACCGACAGCGAACCCTCGATCGCGTTGGGCGACTCGTGGTGGTCGACGATCGCGGTGGTGCCGCACTCGAGCGCCTCGAGCGCCGCCAGCCTTGCCGACGCCTCGAGCATCTCGAGGTCGAGCGCCGTGT
>JAKAAV010000346.1 GCA_021802185.1 Chloroflexota bacterium
CCGACCCACCCGCGACGCCCGGGTCGCTTTCGCCTGTTGGGGACTGCTCGTCCTTCGAGGGGCACTCGATGCAGCGGACCGTCTTCGACGCCCGGTCGTACAGCGCCGTCGTGCCGGCGTCGAGTTGCGCGCCGCAGCGGACGCAGGTGCCGGCATAACGGAGGCGAAGCGGCCTCCACTCAGTGACTCGCGTCTCCTCCGACCCACCCTCCACGGCTCGATGCTAGGCGCCGCGCCGACCCACCGATGCCCGCCTGCGCACGCCTTCTCGGTTCGGCGTAGCGTCCGCCGATGGCGAAGCCGAAACTCGTGCGGCCGTGGCAGCGTGAGCGCGCCGGGCGCTACGCCTCCGCGGACGCGCGGTTCGCGATCGAGCAGGAGAGCGCCGAGCGCTGGTTCCTGACCGATGCGGAACAGCAGGACGAGCTAGGCCAGCCCCGCGTGCTCGGCCCCTTCGCCTCGCTCGGCGCGGCGAAGTCCGAAGCCGAGCGACTCCGTGCGCGCGGGTCACGCCGGCGAGGCCCAACGCACTGGCCTTGCCCCGCTTTGACGGACACCTGAGATCGGCCGAGCAGGCCGGGAAGGGATGTCCATCATGGTGGTCATGGAACCCGCCAAGCGACCGAGACGGTCGTTCACCGACGAATACAAGGGGCAGGTCGTCGAGCTGTGCCGGAGCGGCGAGCGCTCGATCGCCGCGATCGCCCGTGACCTCGATCTCTCCGAGACGGCGGTCCGCCGCTGGGTCGCCCAGGCGGAGGTCGACGTCGGCCGCCGCGAGGGCCTCACAAGCGTCGAGCGCGAGGAGCTCGCCCGCCTCCGCCGCGAGAACCGGGTCCTGCGCGAGGAGCGCGACATCCTGAAGCGAGCAACGGCTTTCTTCGCCTTTATGTCACCCTCGCTCGCGTCCGGCGGGTTGGCTCGTTTCTTCGGTGCCCGATCCAACTTGAGGTCGTGGCTGGTCCCCGTTGTGCCACCCGTCGGGCACGCGGGCCGAGCGGAGTGACTTGATAGGAGCCTGGTCACCACCTCGATAAAGGCGTGTCCCCGCCCGGCCCTCGTTCAGATGTACCTGGGGGGCGAGGAGGACGGGACGCATGGTGATCGTGGGTGTCGATGTCCACAAGCGGACCCACACGCTCGTGGCCGTGGACGAGGCGGGGCGCAAACTCGCCGAGAAGACGGTCATGGCCACGTCCGACGGTCACCTCGAGGCCGTGGCCTGGGCGAGCCGCTGGCCCGAGCGGCGCTGGGCGCTGGAGGACTGCCGGCATCTCACGCGCCGCCTCGAGCTCGACCTCCTGCTCGCCGGCGAGGGGGCGGTGCGGGTGCCGCCCCACCTGACCGCTGGTCTGCGGCAGGGCAGCCGGGAGCGCGGCAAGAGCGATCCGATCGATGCGCTCGCCGTCGCCCGCGCCGCCCTGCGTGAGCCGGACCTGCCGGTCGTCCAGCTGGAGGGTGAGACGCGCGAGCTGCGCCTGCTCGTGGATCACCGTGAGGATCTCGTGCGCGAGCGGGTGCGCATCCAGGCCCGCCTGCGCTGGCACCTCCATGAGCTGTTCCCGGGTTTGGGGATCGCGCCCAAGGCCCTGCGGCATCGGCACGTCCTCGACGAGCTCGAGGTCCGCCTGGCCGGCGTCCCCGGCCGGGTCGCCGCCATCGCCCGCGAACTCCTCGGGCGCTGCCGGGAGCTGACGCTCCGCGTGAACGAGCTCGAGCGGGAGATCACGTCGCTCGTGCGCGTCGTGACCCCCTCGCTCCTCGCCCTGCCAGGCTGCGGCGTCCTCTCGGCCGCCAAGATCGTGGGCGAGACCGCGGGCGGCGGTCGGTTCCGCTCGCGAGCCGCCTTCGCGCGCTGGAACGGCACCGCGCCCATCCCGGTGTGGTCGGGCAACACCACGCGGCATCGCCTGAGCCGGGGCGGCAACCGCCAGCTCAACACCGCCCTTCACCGCATCGCGGTCACCCAGTGGCGCGGCGTGGGCGGGGACGGGCAGGCCTATGTCGCGGCCCGCATGGCCGCCGGCTCCACGAAGACCGAGGCCCTGCGCCTGCTGCGCCGGCGGCTCTCCGACGAGGTCTTCCGTCGCCTCGTGGTCGACGAGGCCGCGCGTTCGGAGACCATCACCGGCCGGACGCAGCTGGCCGCTTGACATAGGAGCAACAGAGAGACCCGGTGAGCGTCTACCCGTTCATCGCGGCGGAGAAGGCAGCAGAGCGCACGGTGGCGAAGGCCTGCGCCCTGATGGAGGTCTCTCGCTCCGCGTTCTATGTCTGGCATCGCCATGAGCCCGGCCCACGCGCCCGCGCGGACGCAGAACTCACGGGCACGATCGTCGAGATCCACCGAGCCAGTCGCGGCACGTATGGCTCGCCGCGGATCACGGCCGCCCTCGTCCGGGACGGCGAGCACGTCGGCCGCAAGCGGGTCGCCCGGCTGATGACCAAACAGGGCCTCGTCGGACGACGTCGGCGGCGGACGATCCGGACCACCATCCCCCGTTCGTGTTCTCGTTGGTGGGCCGCTGCCAGGGGGAGTGCGGGTCGCAGAAGTAGACGGCGGTCGTCTCGAGGGCCGCGGCGATCTCGGGATGACGGGCCATCTCCGCGCCCTGGTCCCAGGTGAGCGTCCGTCGCAGGTACGGCGGGAGCACCGACAGGGTGGCCACCACGACGTCACGAACGGTCGCCGAGTCGTGCTGGGCACCCGGAAGGTGGCCCAGCAGCGTGTACCGGCTCGTCCGCTCGACGAGCGTCGCGATTGGCGGTCGCGTTGCCGCTCCCCATGATGAGGTCGCCCTCCCAGTGGCCCGGCTCACGACGGCTGATCACCGCGGCGGGACGCTCGTGGATCAGCGTCATCCCGGTGACCGGCCCCGAGCGTCGGGTCTGCGCCTGCCGGCGCGGGATGCGGTGGCGACGCCGGCCGTGGAGGACCCGGCCGGGAAGCTCCCGGGGCAGGCCGCCGAGGTCCGGCCTGTACACCGCCTGGTAGATCGTCTCGGCACACAGCCACCTACCGGGCTGGTCCGGATAACGGCGGTGCAGGCCGCGGGAGACCTGCTCAGGGCTCCAGCGGGCGACGAGCCGCCCGGCCACCCAGTCGCGCAGCTCGGCATCCCGGGCGAGACGGCCCGGGCGGTGCAGGCGGCGGCGTCCGAGGGCACTCCTGTGCGCCTCGAACGGCCGATACCGTCCCGCGGCGTCGACCCCGCGGGCGAGC
>JAKAAV010000347.1 GCA_021802185.1 Chloroflexota bacterium
GCGCCTCGTCCGCGGAGTGCCGCGCCACGCCGCCGAGCAGCGCGGCGCTCCGGCGTGCCGGGGCCGGGCCGAGCGGCGTCACGCCCCCGGGCGGACCTCCTGCTGGCCACCAGCCCCCGGCTCACCACCGCCGCGGGCGAGCAGGCCGCGCTCGATGAGCGCCGCCGCGCCGTCGAACCCGATCCGGCCGGTGTCGATCGCGAGGTGATACAGCCGGACGTCGTTCCAGTCCCGGCCGTAGACCTGGTGGACGTACGCCGCGCGGTTCGCATCCATCTCGTGCACCCGGCGGTCCGCGGCAGCCCGGTCGATCCGCTCCCGCTCCATCACGATCCGACTGCGGAACTGGGCATCGGCGTGCAGGAACACGTGGAAGGCGCGCGCGTCGTCGCGCAGGACGTGGGCCCCTCCGCGCCCCACGATCACGACGTTCCCCGTCTTCGCGGCCTCGCGGATGACGTCCTGCGTGAGCACGAGCACCTCGCGGCGCGGGTCGAACGTGGGATCGGGGTACGGCGGCTCCCACGCGATTCCGAACCCGGCGGCGAGCGGTGAGAACGAGAGCGCCAGGCGATCCAGGAGCGTCGTCGGACGCTCGTCCTCGGCCTCGACGTCGGCGGGCTCGAGCGCGGCACGCCGTGCGACCTCTGCGATGAGCGACTGGTCGATGATGTCGATGTGGAGGTGGTCGGCGAGCAGGTTCGCGACGGTCGCCCCGCCGGCGCCGAACTGCCGCGAGATCGTGATGACCGCCATGCCTCACCTCCCGTCAGCACCCGACGCGAGCATACGCCGCCCGGGTCGGCGCGGCCGCCGTTCGGCGGAAGAATTCGATGGAGGAAGAGCGCCGGTTCGGCGGAGGAAGAGCGCGCTCAGCGGACGAAGAGCCGCCACTCGAACGCGGTCCGGTACCCCAGCCGCTCGTACAGGTCGCGCGCTCCGACGTTGTCACCGGCGACTTCGAGCCACGCGAGCCGGTGGCCGGACGCGAGCGCCGCGCGGGTCGCGATGGCGGTCACGAGCGAGCCGTAGCGGCGGCGCCGCGCCGGTTCCACCACGCCGATCCCGTCGACGCACGCGAGATCGCCGAACGACCACAGCCGCGCGGTCGCAACCGGTTCCTCGCCCATCCTCAGGAGGTACGCACGCAGCCGTCCGGCCGCCATCGAGCGCTGCGCCGCCTCGAGCCGGGACGCTGCGAGGCCGGGGTCCAGGCCGAAGATCGACCGCTCGAGCGCCTCGTACGCCTCGACGGTGCGCGCCGTGACCGCCTCGACGCGCGGGATGGGTTCGAGGTGCGGCATCGCCGGCGCGCGCCGGGTCCACAGGACGAGTTCGCGCAGCGGCGCGCGCCATCCCAGCCGCGCGAGCCGCGCCCCGAGGTCGGCGGGCTTCGTGAGGCCGTCGACGACCGCGATCGCGGGCGGGTCACCGGACCGTGAGACGACGGCCGCCAGCGCACCGAGCCGAGCCTGGATCTCCTCGTCGTCCGCGGGCCATCGCACCCGCTCGAGGTGGTTCAGCGCCGGGCCGCGTCCGGGCCAGCGAACGAGCGAGCCGCCGAGAGACGGGTCCTCGCGGACGGCCGCGCCCGCCAGCCCGGCGAGCTCCACGAGCTGCTCCTCGATCCGGCAGACGTCGTGCCACTCCAGCGGCGGTGCAGGCGCTCCGGCGGTCGTTCCGGCGGGGATGTCGGTCACGGGGAGACTGTACCCAGTCGTGGCGGGGCGACGGGATCGAGGCGGAGCCGGCGGTGCGCCGGATTGCGCAGATCCCGACAGGCGGTCGAGCCGGTGGGGCGTCCTCCCGCGGCGCCTGACCGTCTCGGTGCGCCGTCTCGGTGCGCCGTCTCGGTTCGCCGGAAGTCGGAGCCGGCGCCCCCCGGGCCGATTCCGACTTCCGGGCAACAGACGACCCGGGTCCGTTCGGGTCGTCTGCGGAGGGAGGGAGGCGGGGAGTCTGCCGCTGGCCGCTCGGCTTGGTACCCCGCTGGAGGTGGCGCCACGGTATGCGGCCGAGTGATGTCGCCGTGCTGCGGCCGTTCGAGCGAGCGGAACAAACGCGTTGCAGCCCGGTGTCAGGACGGCCGCCGGCCTGGCGGACGCGGGTGTCGGAGACGTCGACGCCGGCCCGCGGTGCGCCGGTCCGAGCGCGGCCTCAGACGTGCGCGGTCGACGGCAGCTCGCCGAGGACGATCCCGCGCAGCCAGCGGACGGGCGGGGAGCCGTGCGACACGAGGGCCTCGAGGTGCCCCCGGTAATCGAAGTCTCCGACATCGCCGTAGCCACCGACCACGACGGGGTCGGGAACGTCGGCCCGGCTTCCGCCGTGCGTCTCGGCCCATCTCCGGCGCGCCTCGAGCTCGAGGTCCCACAGCTCGGCCTGGCCCGCGTAGTACGTCGACAGCTGCGTCGACGTCAGCCGCGCCCGCAGCCACTTCGCGCGCGCCTCCTGCTCCTCCTGGAAGCCGTCCTCGACCATCAGCCGCAGGGCCTCCTCCTCCGTCATCGACCCCGCGTGGATCCCGACGTCGAGGAGCACGTTGATGATCGAGCGCAGGAAGAACTTCCAGTGCGTGAGCATGAGCGCGGGGTCGCGCCGCCCGTACCCGACGTCCATCATCGACTGCGTCACGTAGACGGCCCAGCCCTCCGCGAACGCACCGGAGCCGAAGATCGACCGGACCAGGGACGGGCAGCGGTTCGACCAGTCGAGCTGGAGGTAGTGGCCCGGGATGCCCTCGTGGATGCAGAGCAGCCGCAGCATGCGATCGTTGTCCTCGCGAAGCTGCGACTCGACGCGCTCGGGCGACCAGTCGTCGCCCGGCGGCGTGATCCAGAACAGGCTCTTCTGGCCCTTCTCGAGCGGCCCCGGCGGGTCGAGGAAGGCCCCTCCCAACGCCCGCATGAACGTCGGCGTCCAGGTGACCTCGAGGGGCTCGCGGGGCAGGCCGATCATCTGGTTCCGGCGCACGAACCGCTCGATCCGCGCCACCTCCCGCGTGCAGTAGTCGAGCAGCTCGTCGGGCCGCCGGTGCTCGCCGGCGATCGCGTCGAGAACCTCTCGCACGATCACGCCGTCGGCTCCGGCCCCTTCGGGCATCGGACGCTCGCCGATCCACGCCGGCCACAGATCGCGGGCGAGGCGCGCCATCTCCGCGCGAACCACGCGTGCGTCGCGCGTCGCCCTGGCGGAGAGGTCGTCGGGTGTGA
>JAKAAV010000348.1 GCA_021802185.1 Chloroflexota bacterium
TGGAGGCGAGCACATCCTGCAGGCCTTGGCCGGCGGAGATGTTGACCCGCAGCGCTTCGCCGCGGCCGTCCGCGCGCCGGCCCCGTACGTGCGCCCGCGGCCCACGCCGAGGCCCGTCGTCCGCACGCCCGCGCCGGTGGTCGTCGCCGTGCCTTCGGTCGCGACCGCCAGATCGTATGCGCTGTCCGTGGTCGGGTCCTCCCAGTTCACGTGCCTCGATGCGCTGTTCGCGCGCGAGTCGAACTGGAACCCGTTCGCGTACAACTCGTCGACCGGCGCGTACGGCATCCCGCAGGCGCTGCCCGGGATCAAGATGGCGGCGGTGGGCGCCGACTGGCGCACGGACCCCGTCACGCAGGTCAAGTGGGGACTGTCGTACATCGCGGGGTCGTACGGGACGCCGTGCGCGGCGTGGAGCCACGAGCTGAGCGCCGGCTGGTACTGATCGGTCACGACGGTTCGGCCGCGACGGTGAGAAGCCGCACGGCGGGGAGATGCGAAACCGGGGCGAGAGTGATCGCCCCGGTTTCTTCTTCCTGCGAGAGGCCGCCGATCAGTGTGCCCGGCGCGTCTCCGACCGCCGTGACTGCCGCCGCTGCTCGCGCTTGCGAGCCTCGGCCTGCTGCCGGCTCCGCTCCTGCGAGCGCCGCAGCCAGTCGCGGTACCACGCCGCGAACCACCCGAAGATCGCGCCGGTCAGGATGAACTGGAAGAACTGGAACGCCGAGGTCAGCAGGCGATCCGTGACGGATGCGGTCGACAGCGTCCCGAACATCCCGACCAGGCCGAGCGCGAGGATCACGAAGAACACGCCGCCGAGCAGTCCGAGCAGTGCGCCGAACAGGTACGCGGCCCGTGGCGCCAGGAACCCGACGGCGAAGTACAGGAGCGTCGGCTGCAGGAACGCCAGTTGGACGTATACGGCCGGGATCGACCCCCCGTTCACGTTCAGGGGCAGCGCGGCCGCGATGATCACACCGACGAGCAGCAGCCCGAACGGGGCGAGGATCCAGGGCTTCGCGCGAACGATGCCGGGGACCGACCGGATGTCGTCGCGAAACGCCGGTGGCCGGATCCCCGCGCGCATGCGCTGAAGGAACGTCCCGCTCGGCGCCGCCGCCGGCGTGACGACCCTGGTCTCCTCGTCGCCGTCCGAAGCTTCCGTATCGGGCGACCCAGGCTCCGCAGGGTGCAGCGCGCGGTAGCGCCGCCGGGCATCGGCGCGCCCGGTCATCTTTGCGCGGGCCAACGATTGACTCCTTTGCTGTGCGGACACCCGCGAGACATGCAGCGCGGCGCCATCCGTCGTCCGGCGACCGCCACGGCGCTCGGCGGGTTCCGACGAATGGTACCCCAGCGGCGCGCGCCGCCGAGGGCGACGGCGGCCCCGGCAGGGCTGCGGGACCGGGCGAAGCGCGCGATAAGCGCGGGTGCATCGAGCGTGCAGCCCGCCGCAGTACAACGGGCCGACCGCCGGCACGCGGAGGTGCAGTCATGGATCGCCCGTTCAGTTCGCGTCGACCCCAACTGCGTCGCGGCGCGCTGATCTCGAGCTTCGTGCTCGTGCTCGCCGTCGCGGGGCTGGCCACGGCCGTCGAGACACCCGTCGCGACGCCCTCATGGCCGCCCTCCGCCACGCTCCTGATCAGCGAGATCCAGACCGGCGGAGCGAGCGCGTCGGACGAGTTCGTGGAGCTCTACAACGCCGGACCCGAGCCGGCCGACCTCGCCGGGCTCGAGGTCGCGTACGTGACGTCGACGGGAACGACGGTCACGCGAAAGGTCTCGTGGAGCGCGGCGCTCCTCGTCGAGCCCGGCCGGCACGTCCTGCTCGCCAACTCGAGCGGCATCTTCGCGTCGCGCGCCGACGCCACGTACTCGTCCGGTCTCTCGGCGACGGGCGGGAGCATCGTGCTGCGGCCGACCGGCGGCGCGCCCCTGGACGCGGTGAGCTGGGGCGACGCCTCGAGCGGGTACGTCGAGGGGACGCCCGCGTCCGCGCCGCCCGCCGGGTCGAGCATCGAGCGCCTCCCGGGCGGCCTCGACGGGAACGGCCGGGACACGAACGACAACGCCGCGGATCTCGTCGTCGCCGTCGCGCCCACGCCGCAGCGCCTGGCCGATCCGCCCGTCCTCCCGGCGCCCCAGCCGACGCCCACGCCCGACGAGACACCGCAGCCGACCGCCGAGCCGACGCCGACCGTGGAGCCCACACCCTCGGCGTCGCCGGGCCCGACCGATACGCCGGCGCCTGAACCGACTGACACACCGATGCCGACGCCACTCGACACGCCGACGCCCCAGCCGACTGCCACCCCGACGCCGTCTCCGACGGACTCTCCGGCTCCACTGCCGACTGACACACCCGTCCCGACGGCGACGCCCGCCCCGACCCCGACCTCCACGCCTGGCCCCGAACCGTCGCCGACACCAAGCCCGGAACCGTCGCCGACGTCAAGCCCGGAACCGTCGCCGACGTCAAGCCCGGAACCGTCGCCGACGTCAAGCCCGGAACCGTCGCCCACGCCGCTCCCGGTCCTGTCGATCGCCGGGGCTCGCGCCCTCGCCGACGGACAGACCGCGGCGGTGTCCGGCGTGCTCACGACGCCGCCGGGGTTCCTCGAGTCCGGGCTCGAGGCGTTCATCGAGGACGCGACGGGCGGGATCGCGGTGCACCTGACGAGCGCGTGGCCGGCCATCTCGGTCGGAGACGGGGTGACGGCGCGCGGCACGGTCGACACGCGGTACGGCCAGCGCATCCTCCGCATCGCGTCGTCGCTCGATCTCCAGCCCGCGGTCATGCCGGAGCTCGCCGATCCCGCGCGGGTCGCCACCGGGAGCGTCGGCGAAGCCCTCGAGGGCCGCCAGGTCGCGATTGCCGGAATGGTGCAGTCGGGACGCACGACGCTCGCCGACGGGTTCGCGGTCGACGTGGACGACGGATCCGGTCCGGCGCGCGTCGTCGCCGTCGTCGCGAGCGGTGTCACGGCCGCAGACCTCGCATCGGGCGCGAGCGTCGTCATCACCGGTGTCGTCGGCCAGCACGACAGCGGGAGCGGCGGCACCTCGGGCTACCGCGTCTACGTCCGCGATCGGTCCGACGTGGCCGTGGTCCCCGAGCCCACGCCGTCGCCGAGCCCCACCCCGTCGCCCACCCCCACCCCGTCGCCGAGCCCCACGCCGTCGCCCACCCCGACCGCCTCGCCG
>JAKAAV010000349.1 GCA_021802185.1 Chloroflexota bacterium
TTCCGGCGGACGGCGGGGTGGCCTGCGGCGCGGTGTCGCCCCCCTGGCCGGTGGCTGATCCGTGCCCTGCCACGCCGGCGACGGTCACGCCCGTCCCCGACAGCGGTGCTCCGGTGTCGATCGAGCTGACCGCCAGGTACGAGGGCGTCGGCGGCGGCGTCGCCGCGACCACGCGGGCGCCGACGACGGCGGCCACGACGAGGACGGCAGCACCGGACGCGAGCGGGAGCCGGTATGCGACGAGCCGCTGGTGACGCGGGACGGCGAGCCAGCGCTTCCACGCCCGGCCGAGAGCCCCGCGGCGGACCGGCGTCTCGAGGAACCGGTACGAAGCCTCCGCCGCGACGAACGTGAGCGCGAGCCGCAGGGCGAGGTCGGGGAGGGGATCGAGCGGTACGTCGAGCGTCGGCCGTGTGAAGGTGAAGATCGGCCAGTGCCAGAGGTAGATGCCGTACGAGCGCTCCCCGATCCAGCGCAGCGGTTGCCGGTCGAGGAGGTGCGTGCCGAGATGCCCGCGCGGATGGACGGCCGCGACGATGACCGCGGCGGTGGCGAGGCCGAGCACGACGAACCCACCCTGGTAGAGGAACGGCTCGTACTCGTCGAGTCTGACGAACAGGCCGAGCACCGCGACGAGGGCCGCAACGCCGACGAGGTCGAGCCACGGGAGCGCGCCGACCGCGCGGCGGACGCGAGCGGGACGCGCGAGGAGCATCTGCCCGGGATCCTCGGAGGCGGCCTGGGTGGCCTCGGTCGACGGCCGCGGCGTCCAGGCGAGCGCGAGCGCCGCGCCGACGAGCAGGCCGACCGCGTGCGTGTCGGTGCCGTAGTAGACGCGGGAGGGGTCCGCGTCGGGGACGTACAGGAGCGCCATGAGGATCGCCGAACCCGCGGCGCCGGCGATCGTCGCGACGAGCATCCCGCGGCGGCGGAGCAGCGCGATGCCCGCGACCAGGGCGAGCGGCCAGAGCAGGTAGAACTGCTCCTCGACCGCGAGCGACCACAGGTGGAGCAGCGGCGACGGCCGCCCGACGCTCTCGAAGTACGACGTCTGGTGCAGGATCAGGTACCAGTTCGTGACGTAGGCGAGTGCCGCGAGGGTGTCGCCGCGCAGCCGGGCGAGCTCGTCGGGCGCCACGAGGACCGCGATGGTCAGGGTCGCCGCGAGCAGGAGGAAGAGCGCCGGCAGCAGCCGCCGGGCGCGCCGCAGCCAGAACGCCTTCAGCCGGATGTGTCCGAGCCGGTCGCGCTCCGCGAGCAGGAGGGTCGTGATCAGGAAGCCGCTGATCACGAAGAAGACGTCGACGCCGAGGAAGCCGCCCGGGAGCCAGCCGAGACCGGCGTGGTAGACGATGACCGCGAGGACCGCGACCGCCCGGAGTCCGTCGAGGCCCGGCAGCCGCGAGTCGGCTCCGGAGGCGGAGCGCCGCGAAGAGGCGTCGTCCTGGTCCTCCGCGCCCGAAGCTCGGGCGTCGTGCACGGAGCACGGCAGGGCGTCGGCGACGCGTTCGCCCGCGGCGTCGGTGGCGCGTCCGCCCTCGGCGTGATCCTCTCCGGCACCCGGGCGCGCGGTGACGGAAGCCGAGGCGTCCTCGGTCGTCACCCGTCGGCCCGTCCGTGACATCGCGACAGTTCCCCAAGCGCGACCCGTCGAGGTCAATGATGCGGCCCCGCGGCTTGCATCCGCATCATCCGGAAGTCCCGTCGAACCGGCCGTTGCGCGGGTGCCGCCCGCCTCTGCCGATGAATCCGGGCATGCAGCGTGAGGCGCTTACTGCCGGACATGCCCAGGAACACGACGACCATGAGGTCGCGCGGCATCGTCCCGCCGCACCGGTCGCAGACGCGCAGGTCGCGCCCCGGGTCGACCGTCTGCATGCGCAGACCGTGGGCCGCGGCCGCCGCAAAGCCATCCCCCACGGCCGGATCGCCGTGGGTCCTGAAGTCCCATCCGTGGGCGGCGAACGCGTGGCGGCTGCCGGCGCGGTGGTCGGCGGAAGCCTAGGATGGGGCGCGCGGCGCGGACGGTGCCCGGCCACGGTCGAAACCGGGGCCACGGGCATGGACCGTCGCCGGCGCCCGAGTTCCTGTTCTCGCCGGCATTCGATCGACGTGGAGGTCCCGTGCGCGAGCTGTATCCGTCCATCGCCCCATTCCGTACCGGCCGCCTCCGCGTCCCGCCGGTTCACGAGATCTACTGGGAGGAGTCCGGGTCACCGGATGCGACGCCCGTCGTGTTCGTCCACGGCGGCCCCGGCGGCGGCACGAGCGCCGACGATCGGCGGTTCTTCGACCCGCAGGCGTACCGGATCGTGCTGTTCGACCAGCGCGGATCGGGTCGCAGCACGCCGCACGCGAGCCTCGAGGAGAACACGACCTGGGACCTCGTGGCCGACATGGAGCGGCTGCGAGAGCTGCTCGGCATCGAGCGGTGGGTGGTGTTCGGCGGGTCGTGGGGCAGCACGCTCGCGCTCGCGTACGCCGAGCGCCACCCGGACCGGGTCCGCGCGCTCGTGCTGCGCGGCATCTTCCTGCTCCGGCCGCACGAGATCCGGTGGTTCTACCAGGAGGGGGCCAGTTTCCTGTTCCCCGACGCGTGGGAGGAGTACCTCGCCCCGATCCCGCCGGCGGAGCGAGACGACCTCGTGTCCGCCTACCACCGACGCCTGACGGGCGACGATCCCGTGGCGCGCGCCGAGACCGCTCGGGCGTGGAGCACGTGGGAGGCGAAGACCAGCAAGCTGCGCCCGGACCCGAAGCTCATCGAGCGGTATGCGGGTGAGGCGACGGCAGACGCCTTCGCACGCATCGAGTGCCACTACTTCGTCAACGGTGGCTTCTTCTCGACGCCCGACGAGCTCCTCGACGGCGTCGACCGCATCCGGCACATCCCGGCCCGGATCGTCCAGGGGCGCTACGACGTCGTGTGCCCCATGACGACGGCGTGGGACCTGCATCGCCGGTGGCCCGAGGCGGGCTTCGAGGTGGTGCCGGACGCCGGTCACTCCTCGACGGAGACCGGCACGATCGACCGGCTCGTGGCGGCGACGGACGAGTTCCGGCGCGCCGAGTGACGCGCGACGACGAGCGCGCCCGGTCACAGCGCGGCGCGACTGGAAGGACGCCGGGTCGCCCGCGACCGCGGGCGATCGGCCCCGGGGCGCGTCAGAAGCACCTCAT
>JAKAAV010000350.1 GCA_021802185.1 Chloroflexota bacterium
GACCTGCGGACGGTGATCCAGAGCGCGATCGAGCAGGCGCGCCCCGGCGCGGACCGGAAGGGCATCACCCTCGTCGCCGACGTCCCGCTCACGCCGTTCCGCTTCCCGCACGATCCGCCGCGGCTCTGGCAGGTGGTCGGCAACCTGGTCGGGAACGCGATCAAGTTCACCCCGACCGGCGGGCGCGTGACCGTGACGCTGTCGGCCACGCAGGACGGGGCACGCATCCGCGTGCAGGACACCGGCATCGGCATCGCGCCCGAGGAGCTGCCGCACGTCTTCGAGCGCTTCTATCGCGGGTCGCGGGCCAACGACGTGCGGGCGTCGGGTTCGGGACTCGGCCTGGCCATCGCGCGGTCGATCGTCGAGATGCACGGCGGCCGCATCAGCATCGCGAGCCGGCCCGGCCAGGGCACGAAGGTCGACGTGTTCCTGCCCCGCTACCCCGAGCCACCCGAAGTGATGGAATCTTCACTCCCCGGCCCCTTGCCCGTGAACACGTCCGTGGCAGAGTGACCGCCGGAACTGAACACCGGCAGAGGATCGGGCCGGTCGCGGCGTCTCTTCGATACCGATCCGAGGCACCCCTCAGATGACCGAACCCCGACCGGACGACACCATCTCGTACTACAGCCCCCCGCCCGAGCCGCGGCCCACCTGGTCCCAGGAAGCCTGGAACGCGGCCGCGACCCCGAGCCAGTGGATCGAGCCGTACGTGCCGCGCCAGGCGCCGTCCGGCGGCGGGCGGTCGGCCGGGGTCGGGCTGGTCGTCCTCGCCGCACTCCTCTCGGCCGCGCTCGCGTCCGCCGGGACGTACGCCGCGCTCGACATCACCGGGGCGATCAACCAGCCGACGCCGCTCACCGCGGCGAACGCTCGGGCGACGTCCGCGCCGGCCGCGTCATCGCCCGCACAGCAGGTCGTCACCGTCAACGAGCAGTCGGCGATCGTGTCGGCCGCCCAGGCGGTGAGCCCCGCGGTCGTCACGATCACCACGCAGCAGACCAGCTCGCTCGATCCGTTCTCCGTCCCGTCGACCGGCGTCGGCTCGGGGATCATCTACAACTCGAACGGCTGGATCGTCACGAACCACCACGTCGTCGCCGGCGCGACCGGCAGCGTGCAGGTGCAGCTGAAGGACGGCCGCACGTTCTCGGGCACCGTGTACGGCACCGACACGCTGACCGACCTCGCGATCGTCAAGGTCAACGCGACGGGCCTGCCTGCCGCGAGGATCGGCGATTCGTCGACGCTCCAGCCGGGCCAGCTCGCGATCGCGATCGGCAGCCCGCTCGGCACCTTCACGAACAGCGTGACGTCCGGGATCATCAGCGCGCTCGGACGCGCGATCCAGGTCACCGACGATCAGACCGGCCAGCCCGTCACGCTGCACAACCTCATCCAGACCGACGCCGCGATCAACCCGGGGAACTCGGGCGGCGCGCTCGTCAACGCGGACGGCCAGGTCATCGGGATCAACACGGCGACGGCGTCGACGGCGCAGGGCATCGGCTTCGCGATCCCGATCAACATCGCCAGGCCGATCATGAACCAGGCAGTTCAGGGCCAGAAGCTCAGCCGCCCGTGGATCGGCATCCACTTCACGTCGCTCGATCCGCAGACGCAGCAGGAGCTCAAGACGCCGATCGACTACGGCGCGTTCATCGGCCCCGCCGACGCGACCTCCGGCCAGCCGCTCGTCGAGCCGGGAAGCCCGGCCGCGGCCGCGGGCCTCGAGGCCGGCGACATCATCACGGCGCTCGACGGCCAGCGGGTCGACTCGGCCCATCCGCTCGACATGCTGCTCGTGACGCACGCCCCCGGCGAGACCGTCACGCTCAGCGTCCTCCGGAACGGCCAGCAGATCACGGTCAAGGTGACGCTGGGCACGCGCCCGGCGAGCGCGGCGCAGCAGTAGGAGGCCCGGCGAGCGCGGCGCAGCAGCAGGAGGCCCGGCGAGCCTGCAGCAGCAGGAGGCCCGGCGGGCGCCGAGGCGCCGACCCTCCGTTCCGTGTCGGTCGAGGCCGCCGGCCCGGCACGCACCGGCAAGCCGGGGGCCAGGCCAGAGCGTCATGCGACGAGGCGGGCGGCTCAGTCCTTCCGCTTGCGCCAGATCTCGACCTCGGCATGGTCGATCCGGCCGTTCACCGGCACGCGCAGCTTCCGGACGCGCACGCCGACCTCGGGCACCGGCAGCGCGCGCAGCAGCTCGTGGGCGATCCCCTCGGCGATCGCCTCCAGCAGCTTGAAGTTCGTCGACTCGACCAGCTCGCGCGCGATCTCGAACGCCTGCCCGTAGTCGACGCTCGCCTGCAGGTCGTCGTCGACCCCCGCCGGCTGCAGGTTCATCAGGAGCTCAACGTCGACCTCGAACGGCTGCGGCTCCCGCCGTTCCTCGTCGGTGTACCCGTGGCGTCCCTCGAACACCATGCCTCGCAGCACGATCCGATCCGTCACTCCCGACCCTCCCCAGACCCGCGCCGCACATGCGGCCGTGTCCTGTCGTCCGCGTCCGTTGCTCCGACGACGATCGATCGCTGCATGCGCACGATCGCGTCGGCGACCCGCGCCGCACGGACGTTCTCGCGCACGTCGTGGACCCGGATGACGTCCGCGCCAGCCGCGATGCCGAGCACGTCGATCGCGAGCGTCCCCTCCACCCGCTCGGCCGGCGGCAGCCCGCCGAGCAGCCGTCCGATCGTCGATTTCCGGCTCGCGCCGAGCAGGATCGGCCGCCCGAGCGCGCGCAACTCGGCGAGGCCCCGGAGCAGCACGAGGTTATGCGCCATCGTCTTGCCGAAGCCGATCCCGGGGTCGACGACGATCGCGTCCCGGGACAGGCCCGCGCGAACGGCGCGCTCGATGGCCGCGACAAGGTCGGCCACGACCTCCGCCACCACGTCGTCGTAGCGCGCCTCCTCGCGGTTGTGCATCAGGACGTAGGGCACATGGCGCGCGGCGGCGAGGCGGGCCAGCGCGTCGGACGGACCCGTGCCCCAGACGTCGTTGATCCAGTCGGCGCCCGCGTCGAGGGCAGCCGACGCGACCTCGGACTTCGTCGTGTCGATGCTGACCGGCACGCCGGGCAGCGCCCCCCGGATCGCGCGAACGACGGGCACGACACGTTCGAGCTCCTCCGCGGCGGCGACGGGCGCGTGACCCGGCCGCGTCGAT
>JAKAAV010000351.1 GCA_021802185.1 Chloroflexota bacterium
CCCTCCGCCAGCTTGGCGATGAGTTCGGGGTGATTGTTCTTTGCGGTCATTTCCGAGTCCTCCATGTGGAGCTGATGCGATGCACCCGACAAGGCCGGAGCACGGCCGAGCGGAACAGCCCCGAGCCGCAGGCGAGTGCACTTCAGGGCTTGCAGCGTCAAGGACGTGTCTCTGGCAGGGTGCAGTCAGAGCAGAGGCCCGCATGGAAGGGGCGAGGGACCGCACCTCCTCACCCCGGACATCAACGAGCTGGCATCAGGAGGGGATCACCACTTCCCTCATCCGCCGTGGCACCACCGCTGGCTCCACGACGCGACTGCTCAGATCGCAACGTGCTCGCAGCCCCACCCATCGAGGCGACAGTGGCAAGGCACATGGCGGGATCGCTTCGTTCGCACGGGGTCATCTGTCGTCCCACTGGGTCGCGTGACGACGTGAAGGCGCGCGTTCGTTAGCCTGCCCGGTTCACCGATTCGTGGGCGCTGACCTCACGAAAGACGCGAAAGTGCCCATTCCATAAGGGAGAATGGGGGTGTTCGAAGTCCACCAGCACCCTCACGGAAGGACACCTTCAAGGTGAAGCGTAGCGGTCGTCTCGCCCGGGTCAAGGTCAGCGCGGATGGCGAGGGGGTGGTCTCCCACGCCGGCGCCGAGCTGCTTCGAGAGCTGGCAGGCTTCACCGGGCTCATCGACGCCTGGGACGCGGCGCTCATCTCGACCTACAAGGCGATGCCGATCCACCTCCCCGGAAGCGTGCTCGCCGACCTCGCCGTCGCGATCGCCGATGGGGCGGACTGCATCAGCGATCTGCGAGCCCTTCGGGACCAGCCGGGGCTGTTCGGGGTGGTGGCCTCCAAGGCGACGGCCTGGCGGGTGCTCGATCGCGTGGGCCCGGCTCGTCTCCCGCTGCTGCGCAGGGGACGGGCGATGGCCCGCGAGAGCGCCTGGGCGGCCGGGGCGGGGCCGGACCTCTCGGGCGAGTCCTTCCTCGACATCGACGCCACGATCGTCATCGCGCATTCCGACAAGCAGGGCGCGTCTGGCACCTTCAAGCACACCTTCGGGTTCCACCCCCTCCTCTGCTTCCTCGACCGCCCCGAGGTCGCCTCGGGCGAGGCGCTCTCCGGCATCCTCCGGCCGGGATCTGCCGGATCGAACACCGCCATCGACCACGAGCGCGTGCTTCGTCTTGCGATCGAGGCCCTGCCGGCGCACGCCCGGCCGAGGAAGGGCGACCTCTCCTCTGTGAGCTACGTCGTGCGGGCCGACGCGGCGGGCGCGACGCACCGCTTCGCCCGGGCCTGTGTCGAGGCCGGCTGCGGGTTCAGCTTCGGCTTCTCGATCACCGCTGCGGTGCGCGACGCCATCCTGGCGCTCGCCGACGACGACTGGTCCGAGGCGATCGAGGAGGACGGGAGCGTTCGCGACGGGGCGCTCGTCGCCGAGGTGACCCGCCATCTCGACCTCGCCGCCTTCCCGGTCGGCTCGCGCGTCATCGTGCGAAAGGAGCGCCCGCACCCCGGCGTGAAGCTCAGCCTGTTCGACATCGAGGCCGGCTGGCGCCACACCGCGTTCATCTGCTGTCCCCGCCCCGGCGAGGGGCGCGACGAGCGTCCGATCGCCGCGCTCGAGCTGCGCCACCGCTCCCACGCACGGGTCGAGGACCGGATCCGCCAGGCGAAGGCGGCAGGGCTCCGGAACCTGCCGTGCCGGGACCTCGCCGAGAACGAGGCCTGGCTCGAGTGCGTGCTCGCCGCGGCCGACCTCGTGTGCTGGTCGAAGCTGCTCTGCTTCGTCGACGATCCCGAGCTCGCACGATGCGAGATCGCAAGCTTCCGCTATCGGATCCTCCACATGGCCGCCCGCATCGCCCGATCCGGGCGCGTCATCTCCCTCCGCCTCGATCGCACCTGGGCCCGGTCCAAGCAGCTGGCGCTCGGCTTCGAGCGCCTGCGCGCGGCGTTCGCCTGAAGCGCCCACACCCCGCGCCGGCACTCGCCGGTGCCATCAGGCAGCCATCTGGACGAGCCGCTGGCCGTTCACGCCCCCGGGGAAGGGGACGGCCGCCGCGAGCGGGACCAGCGACCGCCAACGGCTTTCGCGGACGCATCCGGTCGGTCACCGGGGCCGCGGTGAAACGGCGAGGCTAACTACAACGTGCAGACATCGAACGCGGTGCTATCGGGCCGGGTGGCGTTGGTTACTGGCGGCGGGCGCGGGATCGGCCGAGGGGTCGCGCTCGGCCTCGCCCGTGCCGGCGCAAGGGTCGCCGTTCTCGCCCGGACCGTCCCCGAACTGGCCGCGACGGTAGCGATTGTCCACGAGCACGGGGGACGGGCGTTGGCACTCCCTGCCGATGTCGACGACCCCGGGGCGCTTCGAGTTGCGCTCGCCGTGGTCGTCGCCACGTTCGGGCCGGTGGAGATCCTGGTCAACAATGCCGCCGTGGTCTGGCCGCTTGGCCCTAGCGCAGAGGTCGACCCGGACGAGTGGACGGCGGCACTGTCAGTCAACGTGGCCGCCGCTGCTCGCCTCAGCTTCATGGTCCTCCCGTCCATGCTCGACGCCAGTTGGGGGCGTATCGTCAACGTGTCGAGCGGCATCGCCGCCAACCCGACGGCGATGCTGCGAGCCAACGCGTACGCCACGACCAAGGCTGCGCTTGAGGCTCACACGCGCAACCTGGCGGCCGAGTTGGCCGGCACTGGGGTCACCGTCAACGTGTTCCGCCCCGGAAGCGTCGACACCGCCATGCAGACCTGGATCCGTGCCCAGGACCCGGCGCGGATCGGCGCGGAGTTGCACACACGCTTCGTCGCGAGCCACCGGGACGGCAAACTCCTCACCCCCGAACAGTCCGCCACTTCCCTCGTTCAACGTCTCGCCGGTCACGAGACCGGCGAGGTCTGGGACGCCACTGACGCCGAGGTCTGATCGGCCGCACGCGTTCCTGCCATGGAAAAAGGAGGACCACCATGACCACCCTGCTCGCTCCCGGCGACACCTTCCCCGCAATCTCCGTGTCCAGGTCCGGGGGCGGCCAGATCGATGTTCCCGGAGATCTCGCCGGAACCTACGGCGTCATCCTCTTCTACCGGGGTAGCTGGTGCCCGTACTGCAACGCCCAGCTCCGAGCGGTCGAGCGGTCCAGCCACAACCTTGCCGAG
>JAKAAV010000352.1 GCA_021802185.1 Chloroflexota bacterium
GTAGACGGTGCCTGGTCTGCCTTCATGATCGTGGATCGGGCCGAAGACGCCTCCAGGCTCGATGGTCACCATGCGCATTCGAAGTTGGCGCCCCGCCATGCCCTCGATCTCACCGGCGAGGTCGACCGTCGCAAGTACCTTCACCGCGACACCTTTCGTCTCAGGTGCCACCTGCTCGTTGCTCATCGTGCCCACCTCTCCGTACGTCAGGCCTGTCGAGGATCTGGCGGCGCTTCAGACGGGCCAGACGTCGTGACCGAGGCGATCCTGGAGAAGCGAGGGCCAGTCCGTGTACTGGTTCCAGCAGAGCGCGCCGATCTTGATTTCGGGCACGTGTCCTCCATTGCGTCCAAGCCGGCGCCAGCCGACGCGCCGGTCTCGTCGCAGGATATCGAAGGAGACGCCAGCACGGACGACAGCGGCCATCACCCAGACGAGGGCCGGAGCCGAAGAGCCATCCGACTGCAAGCGAGACCGCGAGCCACGCGATGACGAACGAGCCGGAGGCCATCCCGATGCGGTGCGCGATCCTGAGCACGGACCGCATCCAAGGGCCTGCGCACAGCCGCCAGTGAAGCGTCAGGATGCGCGGGGTGTTTCGTCCGTGGTCGGTCCGCGAGCGGGCCGAGAAAGACGCCTCGGCGCAGGCGTCAGGTGAGAAAGGCCGTGATGCCCAGCAGGACGAAGATGCAGAGCTGGCCGAGCAGGGCCCAGCGAAGAATCTGCACGCCATCATGGCCCAGCTCGCCGCGCTGGTAGCTCCGTACCGCACCGACGTACAGGACGCCGAAGATGGCCAGCAACGCGCCAGCGAAGACGAGCACGGCGAGCAACGCGGCCACGTTCATCCTGTCCACCTCTCGCGGGTCACTGCGCGCGTCCTCAGAAGACCGCCAGGTGAGCCATGATCAGGATGATCAGCACCTGGAGCGCCGCCTGGACTCCGGCGAGACGGATGTTGGTCATGTTGAGGCGCGCGATCTTAGCCGTGTCCGGCTGGTGCTTCGCGAGCTCGATGAAGATGCGCACGCCGTTCGGCATGAAGATCCCGAACCCTTGCACGACCAGGATCAGCACCACGATGCCCGCCCCGATGATCCAGGGCGAACCCAGGTCGAACTTGCCTTCGGTCTGTGCGAGGTAGATCCCTGACGTGACGGCCACGGCCGCGAGTGACGGTAGGATGAAGAACGTCGTGGGCGTCAGCCGCTTGGCCACCTCGACCCGGGCGGGGATTTCGAGCGACCGCATGACCCACGCCATGACCAGGCCCATGAAGAGGTCGAACCCGGTCCACGTTCCCCCGCAGATCACGTGGACGAACGTGAGCAGATACAGGCTCTTCGCCGCCAGCGCGACGATGAGGGCGATGGGCGGGACGACGGCAACGGCGAAGCTCCAGCGGAGAAGCCGGCCCGTGTACGGCGGGAGTGTCCCGGCGCGGGCTTGCTCCGGCCCCCCGGATTGCGCTGCCACCCTCGTGGCGCCAGTCATACCTCTGGTTCCCCAGATCTGTCTCCGACTCGGTCCGACACAACGGGAGCCTGTTCACGGGTTGGCCAGGAACGTGTTGCCGCGGGCCGACAGGCCCGCTCACGCCCGCACTCAGCCAGATGCGGTGCAGACATCGAAAGCCCCGGTTGCCGACGACCGTGATATCCGCGGGAGCCGCCGCAGAACCCCGACCCGGCTTCCATCCAGCACTTGGAGGACTCCTTCTTGACGCGAATCTATGGGCCATATGGCCTCCGATGGAGGGCCTAATGGCCCATAGCGACAGGCCGCCTGGCCCGGTTTCAGCCGCTGCCGCCGCCGCTGTCACACCTGTGGCTGCCGCCGTTGCGTGCGGCCGGATGTGAGCATCGCGCCGTGACGCAGCCACCTCCGCCTCGCGGCTTCCGCCCGATGGGCGCGTCCCCCTGCTGAACGGGCCGCGGGACGAGCAGGCGGCGTCGGGGTCGGGTAGCGTGAAGCCGTTGACGAAGGACAGGCGTGGGGTGCGGAATGCAAGTGGGCGTGATCGTGCCGCAAGGGTGGACCGGCGAGTACGACGGCTGGGAGTCGGAGCGTGCGTGGGCGCGCACGGTCGCGGTGACGCAGCAGGTCGAGCGTCTCGGGTTCGAATCGGCCTGGCTGTTCGATCACGTGCACACCGTGCCGGCCCCGACCGACGAGCTCACGTTCGAGTCGTTCACGTCGCTGTCCGCTCTCGCGATGATCACAGACCGCGTCCGGCTCGGGCAGATCGTCGTCAACAACGGGTTCCGGAACCCGGCGCTCGTCGCGAAGATGATCAGCACGATGGACGTCATCAGCGGCGGGCGGATGGAGCTCGGGATCGGCGCGGGCTGGAAGCGCGACGAGTGGCTCGCCTACGGCTACGGCTTTCCCGACACGCCCGAGCGGCTGGCGGCGCTCGGCGACGCGCTCGAGGTCATCACCCGCATGCTCGCCGGCGGTCGCTCGGTCCATGCCACGTACGACGGCCGGTACGCGCGTGTGGAGGACGCGATCAACGTCCCCAAGCCCGTCCAGCAGCCGCGTCTGCCGATCATGGTCGGCGGCAACGGGCCGAACGTGACCTGGCGGCTGGCGGCGCGGTTCGCGGACGAGCTGAACGTCGACGGGATGCGCCCGAACGAGCTGCGCGACGCGCTCCCGACGATCCGCGCGCGGTGCGAGGAGATCGGGCGCGAGCCGGCGACGCTCAGAGTGTCGGCGCACATCTGGTGGGAGCGGCTGCCGGGTCCGGGACGCGAGCGGCAGGACCTGGTGGCTGCGTACCGCGACCTCGGCGTGAGCCGGATCATGACGCTGGTGCGCGATGCGGCCGAGTCGGATGAGGCGCTCGCGCTGTTCGCGGAGGACTGCCGGGCGGCGGGGGCGGAGCTCGCGTGAACGACGCCCGCGGCCGTCGCTGCCGGCGCGACAATGGCGACTGCAGAGGGAGGCAGGCGTGCAGACCGCCGAGCTCGTGATCCGCAACCCCACCGGGCTCCATGCCCGCCCGGCGTCGACGTTCGTGAAGACCGCGAGCGGCTTCCGATCGCAGATAACGCTGGAGAACGTGACGCGCGGGACGAAGCCGGCGAACGCGAAGAGCATCCTGACCGTGCTCGCCAGCGGGGTGTCGAAGGGCCACGTGATCCGGCTGTCGGCCGAGGGC
>JAKAAV010000353.1 GCA_021802185.1 Chloroflexota bacterium
CGCTCGAGCGCGGCGAGGTTCGCATGGAGGTCGCTGATGACGAGGAGTCGCATGGGATCGCCTCACTGTAGCCTGCCTCACTGTAGCCTTGACGTTTCGTCGGCCCACTACCTATGCTCTGCCGCCAGCTGAAGAGCGCGATGAGGCTCGCGAGTCCCGGTCAGGGTGATGGCTTCTGGATCGATCGGATCCGGGAGCCTTTTCGTTTCCCTCGACAGTGGCGGATCCGCGCTCGCACAACACGGACCGATCCTCATGGGTCCGGGGCCCGGCCCCGACAGGCAGCCCCGGACCCGCCCTTGCTCCCATGTCACTCCACGGGATACCGCGAGCTGACGTCGTCTCCCGACCGATCCAGCACGAGGACCGTCGGCGTCCATCCCGTATCGGAGCGGACCGCGGCGCGCAGCTGATCGGCAACGTCCGCGACGATCAGCGGCGTCGGGCGATCGATCCGGCGTTCGGCGACCGCCCAGCCCTGTGGGCCGATCGCGAGCAGCGTGACGGCGGCATCGAGGCCGCGCACGCGACTGCGAACGGGCTCGGCCCCCTCCGCGCTCCCGCCGTGCCGCTCGGAGGGGAGGCCGCCCTCCAACCTGTTTCTGCTCATCGTGCCGCCCACGCGAACAGCAGGACGACGAGCGCCTCGCCGACGACGACCGCGCCGATCAGCAGCCAGTCGCGGCGCCGGAGAGGTGCCACGCCTGGCATCGGGACGGAGCGCATCGTCCTGACGAGCACGCGGGCGAGGCGATCCAGCCGGTGCTCGACCTCCTGTCCCGACAGCGGTGCGCCGCGCGGCGGGCTCGCGTGACGAACGGCTGCGGTGTGCGCCACGAGGCCCGGGACGAGCCGCCGGTGACGCGCGGCGGACGCGCGGCGGCGAGCGGCCCGGATCCGGGCAGCGCGCACGAGTGCCGAGGCGTCAACCGGTCCGGGTGGGGCTGGATCGAGGATGCCGGTCCGCATGACGCCTCCGCACGATCGAGTGCAGAGGCTGTCAGCACACCGCGGATTCGCCGGGTCGCCCCGGACCGGCGAGCCTCATCGCCGGGCGGAAGTGTACCGCGCCGTCGGTTGCACCGCGCCGTCGCGTCCGCGGTACGATCCAGCGGACAACTCAATCACGCGATGAAGCTCGCGTGCGACAACCAACGGCTCAGGTCGGCTGACGGCTTCTGGAGCATCGCTCCAGAAGCCGTTTGTTGTGCGTATCGCGCGGATCGCGGCGGCGAAGACCGCCACCACAGCGTCCCAGGGAGTTCGACTCATGGCAGACGTCATCGATCAGATCCGGGCGCGGGAGATCCTCGACTCGCGGGGCAATCCCACCATCGAGGTCGATGTGGTGCTGGAGTCGGGGGCGCAGGGCCGCGCCGCGATTCCGTCGGGCGCTCCGACCGGCACGCACGAGGCCGTGGAACTCCGCGATGGGGACGCGCGACGGTTCAGCGGCAAGGGCGTCCAATGCGCGGTCGAGAACGTGCGCGGCACCATCGCCCCGGCCGTCCGGGGCCTGCCCGCGGAGGACCAGCGGGGGATCGACCGGAGACTGCTCGAGCTGGACGGCACGTCGAACAAGGCGAGGCTCGGGGCGAACGCCATGCTCGGAGTCTCCTTGGCAACGGCGCGCGCTGCCGCGGCGTCCTACGGTCTTCCCCTCTACCGGTATCTGGGCGGGATCGGCGCGCGCACGCTCCCGCTGCCGATGTTCAACATCCTCAACGGTGGGCGCCATGCGGCGGACTCGACCGACTTCCAGGAGTTCATGGTCGCGCCCCTCGGGATGCCGACGTTCGCGGAGGCGTTGCGGGTCGGCTCCGAGGTCTTCCAGGCGCTCCGAGCGGAGCTGCACGAACGCGGATTCGCGACCGGGCAGGGCGACGAAGGCGGGTTCGCGCCGTCGCTCCCCTCGAACGAGGCGGCCATCGAGATGGTCGTCCGGGGTATCGAGCGCGCTGGCTACCGGCCGGGCGAGGATGTCGCCGTGGGGATCGACCCGGCGGTCAGCGAGATCCTCGACTCGTCTGTTCCGCCGACCGCCGACGG
Source organism: Chloroflexota bacterium (assembly GCA_021802185.1). GTDB lineage: Bacteria > Chloroflexota > Limnocylindria > Limnocylindrales > CSP1-4 > JAJYNJ01. Next base: position 2,050 of record JAKAAV010000353.1, read on the forward strand.
CGAGCTGACGTACCGCCTCGCGAAGGAAGGCCGCTCGCTGACGACGTCAGAGCTGATCGACTTCTGGGCCGACTGGGTCGCCCGGTACCCGATCGTGATGATCGAGGACGGGCTCGCGGAGGACGACTGGCTGGGCTGGCCGCGCCTGACCGAACGCCTCGGAAAGCGCATCCAGATCCTCGGCGACGACATCTTCGTGACGAACCCGGAACGACTGGCGCGCGGCATCGCCGAGCGCAGCGCCAACGCGATCCTCATCAAGCTCAACCAGATCGGCACGCTCACCGAGACGCTCGAGGTCATCGAGACGGCGCGAGCGACCGGGTGGGGCATGATGGTCAGCCACCGCAGCGGCGAGACCGAGGACACGACGATCGCGGATTTCGTGGTCGGCGCGGGTGTCGCGCAGATCAAGACCGGAGCGCCGTCGAGATCCGAGCGGGTGGCGAAGTACAACCAATTGCTCCGCATCGAGGAGGAGCTCGGGGCCGGAGCGCGCTTCGCCGGCGGTCGGGGCCTGCGCATCCGCCCGGCCGATTGACCGCGGGGCCTCGTCCAGAGGCTCCGGCCGGCGCCGCAACGTAGAATCCGGCCATCGGCGATGAAGCCCGCCCGTCGCGCCCGCGACGACCCGCATCCGCTAACGGCTTCTACCTCAATCCGGAGGTGGACCGTGAACGGGCAGCAGATGAAGCGATCGGAGGAGCGCAAAGCGCCGTCGGGAGAGCGGCCCACCCGCTTCTGCCCCGCGTGCTACGCGATGAACGAGTGGCACGCCGGCGCGTGCGCGCGGTGCGGTGCTCCGCTCGAGACGCCGCGCGACTTCGACGCCCGCCTGGTATGGGCGCTCGGGCATCCCGACGGGGCGACCGCGATTCGCGCCGCCGACGCGCTGGCCGCTCGGCGGACGCCCGGGGCCATCGAGCCCCTCGGGCGGATGGCCGCGCGGGATGACGACCCGTACCGGGCGGCCGCAGCGGTGCGCGCCCTTCGTGCGTTTCTCCCCGATGCACGGGCCGCCGCGCACCTCGCCGAGGCCCGCCGCCATCCATCGGTCATCGTCCGTCGGGAAGCCGATGCCGCGAGCGGAGCACGCGGGTGAGCACCGTCGAAC
>JAKAAV010000354.1 GCA_021802185.1 Chloroflexota bacterium
CTGCATCGCGGGCTGCAGCACCTCGCGGCTCGCGAGCCCGAACTTGCGGGTCACCGAGTACCCGTTCGCCTGGAGCTCCTGCGCGTACAGCTCGGCCAGCAGCTGGTTCTCCGGAAAGCTGACCGCGCCCACGACGATCGTCCCCTTGTTGGAGCCGCCCGTCGGGACGAAGCCGTTCTGCTGGAGCCACTGCCGCGCGACCGTGGCCGCATCGGTGTGGTCGACGACCACCTGCTTGTTGAGCGACACCAGCTGCTGCTGCGTCAGCTTCGCCGAGATCCGGTTGAGCAGCGCCGCGATGTCCGGGTGCGCCTTGAGGACGGCCGTCCGGATCACCGGGGCGATGTTGTCGGACGCCTGCAGGTGCCTGTTGTCGTTCAGGAGGACGAAGTTGTCGACCTGGATGCTCGGGTCGGACGTGAACAGCTCGCCGACCTGGATCTTGCCGGTGCGAAGCGCGGCGACCGTGAGGGGCCCGCCCGCGTCGAGCGGCACGAACGACCTGAAGTGGAGCCCGTAGACCTTCTCGAGCCCGAGCAGGCAGAACGGACGCTGCGGGCATTCCGGCGGACCGCCGAGCGCGAAGTGGCTTGCGATGGAGTTGGCCGCGGCCGAGGGCGCGGCGGAGCCCGCACCGGGGGCCGCCGGCGAGCCGGTCGGCGACGCGGGCGCGGATGCTCCGGCCGAGGCTGCGGCGGAGGCCGGTGCCGTCGATGGTGCGCCGGTCGCTGCCGGCGTGGCGCTCCCACCCGTCCCGCAGGCGCCCACCAGCACCAGCGCAGACGCCCCGAGAGCGAGCATGCGGTGAAGCCGCACTGGGTATCCCCCTTCTGCTAAGTCGCCCGTCGCAACCGAAGCGCGCGATGGCGTCCGGGATCATACGCCGGGGTTCGGAACCGCCCCGACGATCGACCCTGTGTCGCGTCCCCGGGCCCGCAGGCCGCGCGGCGCCGACGCGCGTCCGACGACGCCGAATGCGCCGTCGGTGGCGACCGACAGCAGGGCGACGAGCACGGCGCCGGCGATCATTCGCGCGGGGTCCTGCCGCGCAAACCCGTCGTAGATGTAGCGGCCGAGTCCGCCGCCCCCCGCCACCGCGCCGAGCGTGTAGGTCGCGACGACCTGCACCGCGGCCAGGCGGACGCCGGTCAGCAGGACGGGCATCGCGAGCGGCAGCTCGACGCCGAGGAGGACCTGCGGCCCGCTCATGCCCATCCCGCGCGCCGCCTCGACCAGGCTCCGGTCGACCTCGCGGATCCCGGTGAACGCGTTCGTGATCATCGGCGGGATCGCGAGCAGCACCATCGCGCCCAGGATCGGCCAGGTGCTGAAATCGAGGCTGAGGTTCACCGCGATCGGGATCAGCATGAGCAGCAGCGCGAACGAGGGGAGCGCGCGGCCGAGGTTGGCGACGCTGCTGACGACGAACGCGCCGCGCCCCGTGTGGCCGACGAGCAGCCCGATCGGGAGCGCGATCGCCGCCGCGACGACCACCGAGAGCACCGAGGCCTCGACGTGCTCGAAGATCCGGACGGGGATGCCGTCCGCTCCGGCCCAGTGGGTGGGATCGGCGAACCATGCGATGACCTGCGCGAGCAGCGACATCTCAGGTCCGCCCCTCGGACCGCGCCCACGGCGTCAGCGCGCGCTGGATGAGCAGGAGACCGGCGTCGGCAGCGACCGCGAGCGCGAGCGACAGGAGCGCGCCGACGTAGATCTCGGTCGGGAACAGGCTGATGAACCCGGAGAGCATGAGCTGCCCGAGGCCGCCCTGTCCGATGAGCGCCGTCACGGTCACGAGGCCGATCGTCGTGACGGTCGCGATCCGGACGCCGGCCATGATCACGGGAAGCGCGACCGGGATCTCGACGCGCACGAGCCGCTGGAGCCGCGTGAGGCCCATCGCGTCGGCCGCCTCGAGCACGTCGCCGGGCACGGCGTCGAGACCGGCCAGGATGTTCCGGATCAGGATCAGCAGCGTGTACCCGACGAGCCCGACCTCGGACGTCGTCGTGGAGAGTCCGGTCACGGGGATCAGCAGCACGAACAGCGCGAGGCTCGGGATCGTGTAGATCACCCCGGCGACCCACGTGATCGGCCCCTGCGTCCGCGCGTAGCGGTGCGCGACGAGCGCGAGCGCGAACGAGAGCGTCAGCCCGATGACGATCGCGATGACGGTGAGCTCGACGTGCTGCCCGAGGGCGGCGGCGATGTCGTCGAGGTGGTTCGCGACCCAGCTCCAGCGGATGAGCGGCTCGTTGGGCACGCGTCAGGCTCCGGGATCGGCCGGCGCGGTCGCGGCGGACGCAGGCGAGCGCTCGTCTTCCTCGTCCTGGAGGAGAGCGGTGATCGAGTCCAGGCTCGCGAGGCCGCGAGGCCGCCCGCCCTCGTCGACGACGATGCCGGTCCGCACGCCCTCGTCGAGCAGCAGCGAGAGCGCGTCGCGGAGCGTGGTGTCGAGCCCGAGGAGCGGCGAGAGCCTGGTCACGCGCCCTTCGTCGAGCCGCGCCGTCCCGGGCCGCAGAGCGCTGTCCGCCCACCCGATCGGCACGCCGTCGGTGTCGACGAGCAGCACCCACCGCGGGAGGCGGCCGCCCTCGCGGCGCCGGACGTCCGCCGGCGTCTCGTCGGGCGTCGCCACTGGAGCGGGTTCCAGTGGCAGGTCGCGCACGTGGCGGAGCGTCAGGCGCTTGAGCGCCCGGTCTGCCCCGACGAAGCGCGCCACGAAGTCGGAGGCCGGTCGGGCGAGCAGCTCGGCCGGCGGCGCGAACTGTGCGAGCGTCCCGCCCTCCTGCATGACCGCGACGAGGTCGCCCATCTTGATCGCCTCGTCGATGTCGTGCGTGACGAACAGGATGGTCTTGCCGAGCTCGCGCTGGAGCCGGAGGAGCTCGTCCTGCAGGCGCGCGCGCACGATGGGATCGACGGCGGCGAACGGCTCGTCCATCAGCAGGAGCGGGGGATCCGCCGCGAGCGCGCGCGCGACGCCGACACGCTGCTGCTCGCCCCCCGACAGCTCCGACGGGTACCGGCGCATGTACCGCGCCGGGTCCAGCCCCACGAGCCGCAGCAGATCATCCGCCCGCTCGCGCCGGCGTTTCGCGGACCAGCCGAGGAGGCGCGGCACGACCGAGACGTTCTCCGCGATCGTCTCGTGCGGG
>JAKAAV010000355.1 GCA_021802185.1 Chloroflexota bacterium
CTCGACCACCGCCACGACCTCCCGTTCGACGCGCTCACGCGCCTCGTCGGCGGCAAGGCCGCGAACCTCAACGTCATGTCGACGCGGCTCGGGCTGCCCGTCCCGCCGGGGTTCGTCATCGCGACGTCGGCGTGCGTCACGTGCCTTCGCGACGGCTGGCCCGAGGGCCTCGACGAGGAGGTACGGGCGCACATGCGGGCCGTGGAGGCGCGCGTCGGGCGCCGCTTCGGCGATCCCGGCGATCCGCTGCTCGTGAGCGTGCGGTCCGGCGCGCAGTTCTCGATGCCCGGGATGATGGACACGATCCTCAACCTCGGGCTGGGAGCGTCCGCGGTCTCTGGACTTGCTGCGGTGTCCGGCGACGCGGCGTTCGCGGAGGATTGCCGGCGGCGGTTCCGGGAGCAGTACGCGGCCGTCGTCGGTGCCGAGGCGCCGGAGGACCCGTGGCTGCAGCTGCGGGCCGCGATCGAGGCGGTCTTCCGGTCCTGGAACGGGGAGCGGGCCCGGGCCTACCGCGAGCGCGAAGGGATCCCGGAGGACCTCGGCACGGCCGTGACGGTCCAGGCGATGGTGTTCGGAAACCGCGGCGCGGACTCCGCCACCGGCGTCGCGTTCACGCGCAACCCGGCGACCGGTGAGCCGGTGCTGTACGGCGACGTCCTGTTCGACGCGCAGGGCGAGGATGTCGTGGCCGGCACGCACCGGACGGAGCCGCTGTCGGTCCTGGACGAGCGGCTGCCCGAGGTGGCCCGCCAGTTCCGGGCACACGCCGACCGGCTCGAGCGCCACTACGCGGACCTCTGCGACATCGAGTTCACGATCGAGCAGGGCCGGCTGTGGCTGCTGCAGGTCCGCGTCGGCAAGCGCAGCTCGCGCGCCGCGCTGCGGATCGCGCGCGACATGGCCGAGAGCCCGTCGTTCCCGCTCACCCGCGAGGAGGCCGTCCGGCGGGTGGCCGCGCTGCTCGCTCATCCGCCGCTCGTCGAGGTGCGCGCGGCCGGGACGGTTGCGCCGCAGGCGGTCGGGCTGCCGGCGTCGCCCGGCGTCGGCTGCGGCGAGATCGCGACGAGTCCGGAGGCCGCCATCTCGGCTGCGGCTGCCGGTCGATCCGTCGTGCTCGTGCGGGCCGAGACCTCTCCGGACGACGTTCCCGCGATGGCGCGCTCGGTCGCGGTGCTGACCGCGCGCGGCGGGCTCGCGAGCCACGCCGCCGTCGTCGCGCGCGGCTGGGGGATCCCCGCGGTGGTTGGGGTGGATGCGCTCGTGGTGCGCGAGGACGGGATCGTGCTCGGCGGGCGAGCGCTCGCGTGCGGCGAGATCATGACGGTCGACGGCACGAACGGCGAGGTGTTCATTGGCGCGGTCGGGGGCACGCGCGAGGTCGCGCCGGAGGCGGCGGAGTTGCTGGGATGGGCCGCCGAGCTGGGGATCCCGATCGGGGAGGACGCGCACGAGGGTTCGTTCGGCGAGCGCGAAGCCGGGCGTCAGGAACGGCTCGTGCCGGGTTCCACGGAGCCACGGCCTCCACGCGCGGCATCGGGACCCGATGACCTGGTCCGGACGATGCTCGTGAAGGGGCCGGCGACACCCGAGGCGCTCGCGGCCGCGCTCGGCGATCAGCCCGAAGGGATCACCGCGATGCTGGCCGACCTGCGGTCGTCCGGCGTGGTCGAGTCAGGCCCGGCGGGGCTGCGGCTGTCGGCCGCCGGCAAGCTTCGGGCGCTGGCAGCGTTCGGCACGGAGACGGAACGGCTGGGAGGCGAGGCTGCGTGCGTCCGGATGCTCGACGAGTTCCTGGCGCTCGACCACCGGATGAAGGACGCGGTCACGGCCTGGCAGCTGCGCGACGCCGGCGGCGAGCAGACGTTCAACGACCACTCCGACGCGGCCTACGACGCCGCGGTGCTCGACCGGCTCGCCGCCCTCCACGCCGACGCGGCCGCATGGCTCGCGTCACTCGCGGCCGCGCTGCCGCGCCTGGACGGGTACCGCGCGCGCCTGCAGCAGGCGCTCGAGCTGGCCCGAGCCGGCGACCAGCGCTACGTGGCGTCCCCGCGAGTGGACAGCTACCACGGCATCTGGTTCGAGCTGCACGAGGACCTGATCCGGCTCGCGGGCCGCCGCCGGTCGGAGGAGGCCGCGGCCAGCCGCGCGTAGTCGCGGCTCGGCGCCGCCCCCCCGTCAGTACCCGACCGAGGGCATGTACGCGCCGCGGGGCTCCTGGTACAGCCCGATCGTCAGCATGTTCAGCACGAAGAACACGCGCAGCCCGTGGTGCAGGCACCAGCGGAACAGCTCCGCGTTCTCCAGCGGGACGAGGAAGCCCGGCGTGCCATAGTCGCCGGCCGCGCCGATCAGCGCGACGAGGTCGTCGCTGGTCTCCGCGACGGAGTGCGTGAAGTACGTGACGCCGGTGGTGTAGGCGCTGATCCGCCCCAGCCGCTCGACGACCATCGCACCGCCCGACTCGATCGCATCGCTCACCTCGCCCGCCCGGGTGTGCCCGTGCACGCGCATGCAGAGGTCGTTCATCGCCGGCTCGTCGTCGCACGTCGCCGCCCGCACGTCGTAGCCGGGCAGCGCCACGCCCACGGGCTCGCCGTACATCGCGGCGAACGAGCCCCGCACGTCCATCCCGAGCTTCGCGTACAGGCTCAGCGAACGGTTGTGGTACGCGAGCTGGAGCAGGCGCACGCCGGCCGCCCGGCGCTCGGCCGCCCGATCGAACATCGCCGCCATCAGCGCGTGCCCGATCCGGCGGTTCTGCGCGCGGGGGTCGACGCTGACCGGGCCGATCGCCGAGATGATCGAGCGTTCGTCCATGAAGCTGCTGCCGACGACCCGGCCGCCGTCCTCCGCGACCACGCCGTAGAACTGCGGGTGGTTGATCATCCAGCGGATCGGCTCGGCCGCGGCCGCGACCGTCGGGAAGTCGTGCGGGAAGCCGTGCTCGTCGGCGAGCGTCGCGAACGCCTCGTAGCAGATCCGGCCGGCTTCCTCCCAGTCCGCGTCGACCGCCTCGCGGACCGCGACCGGTTTCGCGGAACCGCTCCGATCGGCGGCCGCCAGCACCTCCTCGATGCCCGCCACGTCCCGCGTCACGTTCATCTGGCTCTCCGTTCGATGACGTCCCCGCCGCCGAATC
>JAKAAV010000356.1 GCA_021802185.1 Chloroflexota bacterium
GCGGTCACGCGAGCGGCGCCGCCACCAGCAGGGCGGGCGGAGCGATGAGCGGAACGGGATCGAGCCGCTCGACGGCCGCGCCCGCGTCCTCCGCGCGCCGGGCGTCTGCACCGTCCCCGGGGCGCTCGCCGGCCCCCTCGTCCGCCCGATCGTCGGGTCAGGGGAACGCGCCGGGAGCGCGACGCGTCACGGCAAAGGCGATCGCGAACGCCGCGCCGCCCCCCGGACGGCAGCCGGAGACGGTGCACGTGACCGCCGACGGGCTCGCGCAGCTGCAGCAGGAGCTCGACGATCTCGTCAAGGTGCGGCGGCCCGAGATCATCGCGCGCGTCCGCGCGGCGCGCGAGCTCGGCGACCTGAGCGAGAACGCGGACTACGAGGCCGCGCGCAAGGAGCAGTCGTTCGCGGAGGGCCGGATCGGGCAGCTCGAGGCGATGATCCGGAACGCGAGCATCATCGAGGCGCCAGCCGGCGGATCGCAGGTCGCGCTCGGGTCGACGGTCGTCGTCGAGTCGGCGGACGGCGAGGAGACGTTCACGATCGTCGGGTCGAGCGAGGCACGACCAAGCGAAGGCCGGATCTCGAACACGTCCCCGCTCGGCCGGGCGCTGCTCGGCCGGCGCCCCGGCGACGACGTGGTCGTTCGCGCACCCGCGGGCGACCGCCACTTCCAGATCCGCGAGCTGCGGTAGCACGCGCCGCGGGCGCTCGTCCCGTCCGCGCGCCGCGCGGCCCGCGCCACGCCATGCCGCGGCAGACAACGGAGGCAGCCATGACTCGCATCCTGCTTCGCGACGGCGCGCTCGCCGACGGTCGCTCGCCGGAGCTCCGGCTCGGCGTGAGCGTGCTGCTCGACGACGGAGTCGTCCGCTGGGTCCGGCCGTCGGATGACGAGGAGGATCCGGGGCCGCGCGAGGGCCTGCGGATCATCGACGCGAGTGGCAGCACGATGATCCCGGGCATGGTCGACGCGCACAGCCACGTGACGATGCCGGGCGGCGCGCACTGGATCGACCGCGGGATGGACCCGCCGGAGGCGCTGCTGGCGGCGGCGGAGGACAACGCGCGCCTGCCCACGGGGGCGGGCGTCCGCTGGGCTCGCGACGTCGGCGCTCCGGTGGGGCCGGATCCCGTCGACGGCCGGCGACGCGCCCTGAGCCTCGGCGTCCGTGACCGCTGGCGGGGCCGGCGCGGGTATCCCGAGATCCGGGCAGCCGGCACGTGGGTGACGAGGGCCGGGACGCTTCCCGGTGCGCTCTGCGCGGAGGCGAACGACGCCGACGAGCTGCTCGCGCTCGCGATGCAGCAGCTCGACGATGGGGCGGACCTGGTGAAGCTCTACCTCGACGGGCCAGACCCCCGGACGGCGCCCTGGTCGGCGGCCGAGGTGCGGCGCGTCGTCGAGGCCGCGCACGAGCGCGGCGCCAGGCTCACGGCGCACTCGACGCGCCTCAACGGGACGCAGGTGTGCGCGGACGCCGGCGTGGACGCGATCGAGCACGGGTTCGAGATCGACGCGGAGCTCGCGGCCGCGCTCGCCGATCGGGGGATCGCCGTGGTCTCGACGCTGGCCGTGTTCCGGTCGCGAATCACGTTCGCGGCGACGACGCAGATCCCGCGGTTCGCGTCACGCGAAGGCCGCACGGCAGTGCTGGACCGGTACGCGCAGGCGCGCGAGTCGATCGCGACGGCGCACCGCTCGGGAGTGGCGATCGCTGCCGGGACGGACTTCGGCGGCGGGTCGGGGCGCGCAAACCACCTGCCGTGGGAGGTCGAATCCCTGGTGGAGGCGGGCCTCGAGCCGTGGGAGGCGCTCGGCGCCGCGACGTGGCGCGGAGGCGAGCTCCTCGGGGAGCCGGACGCGGGATCGATCAGGGAGGGGAGACCGGCGTCGATCGCGCTCGTGCATGGGGATCCGCTGAGCGACCCCGGCGCACTGTGGCGCGTGTGGTGGGTCTCCTGGGCCGGCTGACGCTCGACGCGACGTCAGCCCGCCTCGCCTGCCTGCTTTCGGCGGCCGCTGTGGCCTGACCCGCCCGGCCCACCTCGACTCAGATCCGGTAGTCGCCGCGGCCCTCCGGCCTGCGCCCCGACCACACGTCCTGGCGGCCCGGGATCAGGCTCATGAGCCAGCCTCGGCCCAGGAAGAGCGCCAGGCCGGCGATGAGCAGCACGCCGATGAGCATCGGCGTGAACGAGAGGACGTCCTGCCGCTCGGCCATCTTCCGCGCCTTCTTCACCAGGTCCTGCACGGACTCGCCGACGCCGCCGGCCGAGTCGCCGACCGTCTTCCGGATGCGATCCACGTCGAGATCGCCGAGCTTCCCCATGCGGTCCCCGACGACCGACCTGGTGCGACTGCTACCCATCGGATCCCTCCTGTCCCTGCTGCGCGCCGTCTTCTCCGTGGCCGCGGCCGCCACGGCCGTGGCCCGGCGCGTGTCCGGCTGGTTGGTGCCTGGTTCCCGGCGTCGACTTCTGGACGGCGGGCACGATCGGGCCGTCGCCGGGCGCAGCGGCCGGCGGTGTCGTCAGTGGCCGCGTGCCCGTCGCCGCCCCGGAGCCGCCCCTCGGCGACGCGGCAGGCGGGGTCGCGAGCACGGCCGGCGGCGGAACGCTGGCCGCTGCCGCACCCGCGGGCGGCGAACCGGGGCCCTGGGCGGTCGACGCGAGCGCCGCGGAGACGCCGAGAATCCCCGCGACGAGGAGTCCGCCGACAGCGATCCGCCAGTGCGCGCCGCCCGCGGCGCGTCGGAGGGGTGCGACGACCTTCGTCCCTGCGATCTGGCCGTGAGCCCATCTCGCGACGACGGCTGCCGGCGGTCTCCGGCGCGGGTCCGGGTCGAGGCACGCGAAGACGAGCGGCGCGAGCGCGTGTGGGAGACGTTCTGCGGCAACGGGGCCTGCGGCCTGCCGTTGCGCGAGCTCCCACGGCGTGGCGGCATCGAACGGGGCCTCCCCCGTGAGCATCTCGTGGAGCACGGCACCCAGCGAGAACACGTCCGCGGCGGGACCGGGGGGTGCGCCCGCGAGCTGCTCCGGGGCCATGTAGCGAAGCGTGCCCTCGACCCCGGGGATGCCGGCGGAGACGCCTCGGTCGAGCGACATCCGGGCAATCCCGAAATCCGCCAGTCGTGCG
>JAKAAV010000357.1 GCA_021802185.1 Chloroflexota bacterium
CCCCCGAGCGTCCACAGGCGACCAGAAGGGAGGTGAATCATGGATCGCCAGGGATCGCGCCTTACGGGGGCAGCGTGGATGGGAGACGGGACCAGCGAGGAGTTGCGCTGCGCTTTGGAGCGCGTTAAGGAGCGAGCGCCCCGACAGGCACCACGTTGATGCCGTCCGGGCGCGTGTACCCGTAGCCCCACCCCGTGATTACGTTGAGGGACTGGGCGGGGCCCTGGCGGCTCCCCACCATCCTGTCGGCGAGCGCCCGCAGGGATGCTGCGCCCTCTTCGACCTCGGCTGGGCCGAGCTTCATCTCGAAGGCGGCCCATCGGCCATCGCGGCATTCGACGATGGCGTCGGCCTCGATGCGAGGCTCAAGGTAGTGCATCACCTGGGCATCCATCGCCTGGGCGTAGACGCGAAGGTCACGGACGACCACCGACTCGAACAGCAGACCGAGCGTGTCCACCTCGAACACCAGCCGGTCAGGATCGGTGCCCATTGCGGCGACGGCGAGCGAGGGATCGACGAGGTGCCGCTTCGGGGAGGTGCGAGCCCGAGCGTTCGCGCGCAGTGTCGGGGCCCAAGCCGGAAGATCCTCGAGCACGTAGATCCGCGTGAGGGCGTCGAGGTACGACTTCACCGTCTCTCGGTCGATGGGGCCGTCACCGGCGCTGATGTCCTTGGCGATCGTCTGCGATTTGATGGGGGTGGCGACGTGGCGCGCCAGAGACCGGAGCGTGCGGAGGACGTTCTCGGCGTCGTGACGTGGTCCGTTCAGGCGACGGAGGTCCACGCGTGCGGTCTCACGCAGGTAGCCGCCGAGGATCGTCAGTGCCTCGTTGACGGTCCGGCCGCGCAGGGCAGGCCAGCCTCCGATTGACACGAGCTCGGCGATGTCATGTACGTCGAGCCCTGGGTCGCCGGCCCGAATCGGCCCGCCGTGCAGCAGGGCATCGAGACTGATGTCGCCACTGCTGCGACCCATCTCGGCCAGCGTCATCGGGCGCATCATGAGGCGCAGGATTCGCAGCGCGCCACTGTGGCGGGTGTGGTCCTCACGCGCCTCGGCGGACCCCGTGAGGATGAATGATCCCGGCCTGCCGCCGGAGGCGTCGACCGCACGGCGGACCTGGTTCCAGACATGAGGAACGAGCTGCCACTCGTCGATGAGCCGAGGTTGGTCGCCCTCGAGGAGAAGCGAGGCATCGAGAAGACCCGCCTCCCGCGCGGCATCGTCGACATCCAGGAGAACCCGGCTCGCGGATTGCCGCAGGGCGGTCTCCGTCTTGCCGCAGCCGCGCGCCCCTTCGATCAGGACCGCGCCCGAGGCGCGAAGCGCGGTCGCCAGCTCGGCGTCCGCAAGCCTCGGCAGGTAGTCAAGCGGCTCCTGGTCCATCGCGCCCTCCGGCATGCCGCACTTCGTACGGGTGGTGCGCCGCAGTTTGCACCTACGTCACACCGCACTTTGCACGGGCATTACACCGCAGTTTGCACAAAGAGGCCAACGCCGTCAAGGCTCGGGGACCGCGCTGTGCATGACCGACCACCATCGCCGGCGCTACTGTTGAAACGAACGGACGCAGTATGGACAGTCGGCTGCTGCCCTTCTGGGGCGGCGTCTGCGATAGCGTCGGTGTCGTCGTGCAGTCGGTGCGGGTCTCGGATGGCGGACGGGGTCTGCCGCGCGTGGCAGCCGTCGAGCACGCCCGACCGGCTCGGCCAGACCCGAATGCGACTTTGAACTCTCAGTCGCACATTGGTGAAACGCCACACCTGACCCTGTCCGCGTTCACTCCTGGTCCACACCGAGGCCGCCGGTGCACACGGCGGCCTCCTGCCATCGCGGCGCGGCAGCCGGTCAGCGCTCGCGGCTCCCGTGAGCGTCCGCCACGCCGCCGATGATCGTCGCGAGCTCGCGGGGACGCGACCACATCGGCCAGTGGCTCGTCGGCAGGTCGACCCAGGTCACGTTGCGGAGCCTGGGCAGGCCGGCGAGGAACGCCCATTCAGGGTGCTCTGCCGCGTACGTGCGGTACTGCTCCGCGGTGTACCCGGTGCAGACCATCGTGCTCGGGATGTCGTTCCGGGCGTCGTTCGTGAGCTCCAGGCGCTCCCGCAGCACGCCGCCCGGAACCGGGACGGCGCGCCGCCGGAACGTCTCGAGCTGCGCCTCGCTCAGCCCGTCGAGGTTCTCCTCGGCCGCGAGTTCGTCCCAGTTCAGCGGCATCTCGGCACCCGCGAAGTCGGGGTCCTGCGGACTCACGCCGGGCGCGGTGTCGACGTAGACCATGGCCGCGATCAGATCCGCGACGCGGTCGCTCGCAGCGTAGCCCGGGAACCCGGAGGCGCTGTGCACCGCGAGGACGACGGGCGCGGGGGCGGCGCGGACGGCGTCGCAGATCGCGCCGACGTGGTCGGACAACGTGATCGTGGACCGGTCGGCATCGGGCGATTCGAGGCCGGGCAGGGTGAGCGCCGTCACGTGGTGGCCGTCTGCGCGCAGCATGCCGGCGACCTCGTCCCACGCCCACGCCCCGAGCCAGAACCCGGGCACCAGGATGATCGGCGCGCTCGCCATGACTCGGTCCCCCCGCTGTGCCGGCGTCGCCGACTGCGCCGGTCGATCCGGCAATGATCGGTGATGAAGCCGGTCAGGGGAAGCACGGGAACCGCGAATGGACCGGGCGCGAGACGGACGATGCCGGTGCGCACGCGCCACTTACGGTGCACACGCGCCACTGCTGTCTCGCGCGTGTAACCGGGCCGGCGCGCCCGACGTGCTCGAGCGACCCTCGGCCGCGCGATCCTCGACAGGCTGGTCCTCGGGTTGGATCCGCAGCTCCGTGCCGCACGGTCCCGGACCGGGCGGCACGGCGCGCCCCTGAGCCGTATTCCGGTGATGCATGCCGCTCCTCTCGGCGCGATCCACGCGACACGCGCCACCACCCGTGACACACCCTGGGTCGGATCGACCGGGTCTCCTCGTCGTGCAGATCGACGGTCTGAGCCGCCCCCTCCTCGAGGAGCTGCTGGCGGCCGGCAGGATGCCCGTGATGGATGGGCTGCTGCGGGCCGGGGCGTTGACGCTCGGGAGCTGGGTGCCGCAGCTGCCTCCCTGCACGCCAGCCAGCCAGGCCGGCATC
>JAKAAV010000358.1 GCA_021802185.1 Chloroflexota bacterium
CGGTCAGGAGGTGCGGCAGCCCGCGGTAGGACGCGAGCTCGACCCGCTTGAGGTCGACCAGGATGAGCCGGACCTGGTCGGGACGCGCACGCATGAGCACGCTTGTGATGAGGGCATTCACGCAGACGCTCTTGCCGGAGCCCGTCGCGCCGGCGATAAGCAGGTGCGGCATCCGCGCGAGGTCGACCGCGAGAGCGCGACCGGACACGTCGCGACCGAGGGCGAACGTGAGCGCGCTCGTCGCATCGGCCATCCGCGCGTCGTCCCACAGGCCCCGGAACCCGACGACCTCCGCGTTGTGGTTCGGGATCTCGATCCCGACGACGTCCTTGCCCGGGATGGGCGCCTCGATGCGGATCGAGCGGGCGGCGAGCGCCATCGCCAGGTCGTCGGCGAGCGCCTCGACGCGCGAGAGCTTCACGCGCGGATCCGGCTTGACCTCGTACTGCGTCACGACCGGCCCGATGTTCTGGCCGATCACGGTGGCGGGGATCGTGAAGCTCCGCAGCTTCTCCTCGATGATCCGGCGGTTCCGCGCGTGGTCGAGCTCCGCGGAGCCGTTGGCCGGCCGCTCGGGGTCGAGGGCGGCGGGGTCCGGCAACGTCCACGGCCGGTGCTCGAGGGTCCGCGGCGCGTCCTCGGCCTCGAGCAGCGCGTCGCCGCGGAGCGCCTCGCGGCCCTCGCGCGATTCCGCGAGCGTCGGAAGGACGGCCGGCACCGCGCCGGCTGCGACCGCCGTCCCCGTGCCGCTGCCCCCCCCCGACCGCCGCGTGCGCGCCCGCGCGGTCCCCGGACCACACCGTCTGGCTCATCGGCGCGGGGCTCGGCACGGGCGTGAGCAGCTCGGGTTCGACGTCGCGCGTCCCGTCGCGGCGAGCGCCGCCATCCCGGCTTCCCTTGCCGTTGCCGGGCTCTCTGGCGCTGCCGGCGTCGGTGCCGGTCGCGCCGCGCCCGGTTCTCGGCGCCACGGTCTCGCGCGCCATGACCGCGGGCGCGCCGAGCGCTCCGGCAACGGCGCGGCCCCCGGCCACCACCGGGTGCAGCATCCCGCGGATCGTCACGTTCAGCAGCAGCGCGACGCCCGCCAGCGTCGTGCCGAGCAGCACGACGAACGCGCCCGGCGCGCTCACGAGGCCCGTCAGCGCGCCCGACAGCTGGGCGCCGAGCCACCCACCGCCGGTGCTCAGCGCATCGACCGACGTCCCGTGACCCCAGACGAGGTGCAGCAGCCCGAGCGCGCCGACGAACGTCACGAGGCCGCCGAGCGCCGAGACACCCCAGCCGGTCCCCGCGCGCGGCGCCCGCTCGACGAACGCGCCGGCGATCAGCAGCAGGACCGGCAGGAGCCAGGCGCCCTCGCCGAAGGCCGGCCGCAGCCAAAGGCTCACGTACTTGTTGAGCAGCCCCTGTCCCGGCAGGAACAGCGCGATGAGGGTCACCGCGCCGAGCACGAGCAGCACGATCCCGACGAGGGTGCGGGTCAGCTCGGGGGAGAGGCGCAGGTCGATCGAGGGTCCCGTCGACCGACGACGGGTCGTGCGAGCCCGGGCCCGGGCCGCCGGGGTGCGCCGCCGAGTCGCCACCCTAGACCTCGACGACGACCGGGAAGACCATCGGCCGGCGCTTCGTCTGCTCGTAGAGGAAGCGCGACAGCCCGTCCTTGATCTGACTCTTCAGGAGGGCGACCTCGCTCGTGTGCTCCTCGGGGCGGGCGATCGCCTCGATGACGCGCTGCGCCGCGGCGCCGATCACCGGATCGGACAGGTCGTCGACGAAGCCGCGCGTGATCACCTCGGGTTCCCCGATGAGCCGGCCCGTCTGCTTGTCGACCGTCACGACGACGAGGAACATGCCGTCGTTCGCCAGCGCGCGCCGGTCGCGCAGCACGACGTCGCCGACCTCGCCCACCGACAGGCCGTCGACGAACACATAGCCCGACGTCACCGGCTGCCCGCGCCGGGCGCTCCCATCCGCCCGGAACTCGACCGGCTGGCCGTTCTCGACGATCAGGATGTGCTCGGGCTCGAGACCCATCTCGGCCGCGAGCCGGCCGTGCTGGACGAGCATCCGGAACTCGCCGTGCATCGGGATGATGTACTTCGGCCGGGTGAGCGCCAGCATGAGCTTGAGCTCCTCCTGGCTGGCGTGGCCGGACACGTGCGCGTGTCGGATCGCGTGGTAGTAGACGTTCGCCCCCTGCTTGAACAGGTTGTCGATCGTCCGCGCCACGTACTCCTCGTTGCCGGGGATCGGGCTGGCGCTGACGATGACCGTGTCGCCCGGCTGCACCTCGACCCAGCGGTGGTCGCGATTCGCCATGCGGGCCAGGCCCGCCATCGGCTCGCCCTGCGCCCCGGTGGTGGCGATGACGAGCCGGTTGGGGGCCATGCTCCGGATCTGGTCCTTCGGGATCAGCTGGCTCGCCGGGTACTCGAGATACCCGAGCTCGGTGGCGATCCGGACGTTCTGCTCCATGCTGCGGCCGACGACCGCCACCTTGCGGTCGAACGTCGCCGCGGCATCGAACACCTGCTGGACGCGAGCGATGTTGCTCGCGAACGTCGCGACGATCACGCGTCCCTCGAGCGGCTCGATGATCTCCCGGAACGCCTCGCCGACCGTCCGCTCCGACGGCGTGTAGCCAGGGCTCTCGGCCCGTGTCGAGTCCGACAGCAGGCAGAGGACGCCCTGCTCGCCGACCTCGGCGAGCGCCGCGAAGTCGGAGGGCTTGCCGTCCACCGGCGTGTGATCGAACTTGAAGTCGCCGGTGTGGACGACGACGCCGACGGGCGTCCGGATGATCAGGCCCATCGCGTCCGGGATCGAATGGCCGATCCGGAACCCCGTGATCGTGAACGGGCCGACCGAGATGGTCTCGCCGGCCTCGAGCGAACGCATCGGGTTGTTCGTCAGACGGTGTTCGCGGACCTTGGTCGAGAGCAGTCCGCGCGCCAGTGTCGACGCGTAGATCGGCACCCCGGGGAAATCAGGCAGGACGTACGGCAGGCCGCCGACGTGGTCCTCGTGGGCGTGCGTGATCACGAAGGCACGGACGGCGTCGCGCCGCTCGCGCAGGTACGTGACGTCGGGCACGACGAGGTCGATCCCGAACATCTCCTCGTCGGGGAACATGA
>JAKAAV010000359.1 GCA_021802185.1 Chloroflexota bacterium
CGAGGCCGCGGCGGGATACCGCCCGATCCTGCACGGCGAGGCCGTCGCGCACGGGCTCCGCGGCGCGCTCGCGGTCGGGATGGCCTGCGGCGTGACGCCGCCCGAACGCGCCGAGCGCGTCGAGCGGCTGCTCGCGGAGGCCGGGCTCGCGCAGGTCCCGCCAGGGGTGACCGAGGTCGCCGTCCGGGAGCACCTGTCCCGCGACAAGAAGCACGCGGCCGGCCGCCTGCGGTGGGTGCTGCCGACCGTATCGGGCGTGGTCGTGCGTTCCGACGTGCCCGAGGAGGCGGTGTCGGCCGGCATCGCCGCAGCGCTCGGTGGCCCGGCCTTGACGCGGCCCGCGTCTCCCTCCCGGACGGGCGGCGAGCCCGTGGACATGGCATGACGCGGATCCTCGTCCTCCAGGGCCCGAACCTCGACCTTCTCGGGACGCGGCAGCCGGAGCTGTACGGCACGGAGACGCTCGACGAGATCCATGCCTCGCTTGCCGATCACGCGCGCCGGCTGCGCGTGGAGGTGGACTTCTTCCAGTCGAACCACGAGGGCGTGCTCGTCGACCGGCTCCACCGGCGGGACTTCGACGCGGTGATCGTGAACGCGGCGGCCTACACCCACACGAGCATCGCGCTGCGCGACGCGTTCCTGGCGATCGCGACGCCGTTCGTCGAGGTCCACCTGACCGACCCGTGGCAGCGCGAGCCGTTCCGGCGCGTGAACTTCCTGCACGACCTCGCGATCGAGACGGTGACGGGCCAGGGGTCGCGGGGGTACCACGTGGCACTCGAGGCGCTGGCGGCCCGGTTCGGCGAAGGCGATGCCTGAGCGGCACGGCGATCCGGTGACGGGATCCGCGACGGACGACGCGAGGGCGCGCGCGGGGCCGAGGACGAGCGCGAGTCCGAGCGCGGGGCCGGGCGCGAAGGGGAGCGCGCGCCCGACCGCCGATGGCCGCCCATCCGACCCGGCCGAGCTGCGCCGGCTCCGGCGCCAGGTCGACGCGCTCGACCGCCGGATCGTCGGGCTCATGAACCGTCGGGCCGAGCTCGGGATCGAGATCGGGGCGGCGAAGGCGGCGGCCGGCCGGCGCGCGGTGCTCGACGCGGAGCGCGAACGCGAGGTGCTGGTGCGCGTGGCGACGGCGAACGGCGGTCCCCTGCCCTCCGGGGATCTCGCGGCGATCTACCGACGGCTCATCGCCGCGACGCGCCGCGTCGAATCGACCGCGCGCGGGAAGGGTTCGTCACGTCGACCGGTGTCCGCGCGAGGTGCCGGTCCGCAGCTCGCCAACGAGGCGCGCCATGCTCGTCACGTCGCGGCCGTCCGGGCCGAGGGCGTCGACGAGCGCGGACGCCACGATCACCCCGTCGGCGACGCGCGCCAGCCGGCGGACGTGCGCGCCACGCGAGACGCCGAACCCGACGGCGACGGGCACGGGGCTGATTCCGCGGACGCCCCGGACGAACGACCCGACCTCGGAAGGTAGCGCCGACCTGGCGCCGGTGGTCCCGACGAGCGAGACGACGTAGAGGAACCCGCCGGTCCGGGACGCGATCCAGGCGCGGCGGTCCGGCGGCGTCGTCGGCGTGACGAGATAGATCAGCCCGAGCCCGGCCTCCCGCGCGGCTGCTTCGACCGGCTCGCCCTCGTCGGGCGTCAGGTCCGCCAGGATCGTCGCACTGGCGCCCGCCTCCGACAGCCGCCGCATCGGGCCCTGCGGCTCGCGCCCACCCACGACCTGGTTCACGTACGCCATCGGGATCAGCGGGATCGACGGCCGCTCGGCGTGCACGCGATGGACGAGCTCGAGCGAACGTTCGAGCGTCGCCCCGGCGCGGAGGGCGGCCGCGGAGGCGCGCTGGAGGGTCGTCCCGTCCGCGAGCGGGTCGGAGTACGGCAGGCCGACCTCGAGCAGATCGGCGCCGGCGTCGATCGCCGCGAGCGCGATCTCGAGGCTCGTCCCGGCGTCGGGGTAGCCGGCGACGACGTACGGCACGAGTGCGATGCGACCCTCGGCGCGCGCCGCGTCGAACGCGCCCCGAACGCGCCGGGCGCCGGCCGTGCCGTTCGTTCCCGCCCCGTCGCGCTGTTCGCGCGCGTCCGTTCCGATCTCGTGCCCGGAGTCGGGCGCGGCGCTGCCGGGCGCGCCGCGGACTCGCACGCCGCTGCCGGGCGCGCCGCGGACTCGCGCGCCGTACACCGCCGTCACGCCGGCACCTCCTCGTCGCCGCCCAGGACGCCCATGTCCTTGTCGCCGCGGCCCGACAGGCCGAGCACGACGACCGCTTCGTTCGGGAGCGGCTGCCGCCGCGGGGAATGCCGCGTCCCGGACCCGTCGCCGGCCTCGCCGCGGAGCACCGCGGGCAGGGCCGCGATCGCGTGCGCTGGCTCCAGCGCCGGGATGATCCCCTCGGTCCGCGTGAGGAGCGTCAGCGCCTCGATCGCCTCCGCGTCCGTGGCCGCCAGAATCTCCATGCGGCCCGACTCGTAGAGCGCCGCGATCTGGGGGCCGATCCCTGGGTAGTCGAGGCCGGCCGAGGCCGAGATCGCCTCGATGACCTGGCCGTCGGCGTCCTGCAGCATGTATGAACGCGCCCCATGCAGCACGCCGGGGGTGCCGCCCGCCAGCGCCGCGGCGTGGCGGCCCGTCTCGATCCCCTCCCCCGCGGCCTCCACCGCGACGATCCTGACGCCCGGTTCTCCGATGAACCGCGTGAACAGGCCGATCGCGTTCGATCCGCCGCCGACGCATGCCACGACGGCATCCGGCAGCCGCCCCTCGACCGCCGCGAGCTGGACCGCGGCCTCGTCGCCGATGACACGCTGCAGGTCACGGACGATCGTCGGGTACGGATGCGGTCCGACGGCCGACCCGAGCACGTAGTGCGTGGTCCGGACATTGGTCACCCAGTCGCGCATCGCCTCGTTGGTCGCGTCCTTCAGCGTGCCGCTTCCCGAGGTCACCTCGCGGACCTCGGCGCCGAGCGCGCGCATCCGGAGGACGTTCGGCGCCTGGCGGCGGATGTCCTCCCGGCCCATGAACACGGTGCACGGCAGGTCGAGCAGCGCGCAGGCCGTCGCGGTCGCGACCCCGTGCTGGCCGGCCCCGGTCTCCGCGATCACGC
>JAKAAV010000360.1 GCA_021802185.1 Chloroflexota bacterium
CCTGCGGCGCCCACGCGCCGACTCCGGGCCGCGCCCCCTGCGCCGCCTGTCCCGCGGGTTGCGCGGCGCGGCCGGGTTGAGCGGCCTGACCCGGTCGCGCGCGCTGGCCCGGCCCGGGCAGCGGCTGCGCGATGGGCGCGGGCTCCTCGCGGACCACGTTCACGTGGAAGATCGTGCTCGCCACCTGCTGCTGGATCAGGTCGCGGAGCTCCTCGTACAGCGAGAACGCCTCCTTCTTGAAGGCGTTCAGTGGATCCTCGCCGCTGTATCCGCGGAGGCCGATGCCCCGCCGCATGTCGTCGAGCTCCGTGAGGTGCTCGACCCACAGCGAGTCGATCGCCCGCAGGAGCACGATCCGCTCGACGAGCGCCCACGTCTCGGCGCCGTGCTCCTGTTCGAGCGCCTGGAGCCTGGCGTCCGCCACGTCGCGCAGGTGCTGCTCGATCGCCGCCCGGTCGCCGAGGTCCCACAGCTCATCCGCCGTGGTCCCCTCCGCCGGGAGTCCGAGGGTCTTGACGGAGCCGGCCAGCGCATCCATGTCCCAGGCGCCCGGATCGTCGCCGGCGAGGTGCCGCTCGACGATCGCGTCGATCTCCTCGTCGAGGAACGCCTGCACGGTCGCCGTCAGGTCCTCGTTGCGGAGGACCTTGTCGCGCTCGGCGTAGATCGTCTCGCGCTGCTTGTTGATGACGTCGTCGTACTCGACGACGCGCTTGCGGATATCGAAGTTATAGCCCTCGACCCGGGTCTGCGCGCTCTCGATCGTCCGCGAGACGAGCTTCGACTCGATCGCGACGTCCTCCTCGAGCCCCATGCGCTCCATGAGTCCGGCCACCCGGTCGGACGCGAAGCGCTTCATGAGGTCGTCCTCGAGCGAGAGGTAGAAGCGCGACGACCCCGGATCGCCCTGCCGGCCGGCGCGACCTCGGAGCTGGTTGTCGATGCGTCGCGCGTCGTGGCGCTCGGTGCCGACGATGTGGAGCCCGCCGGCCTGGACGACGCGCTCGTGATCCGCCTCGCACTCGACCCTGGCGGCCGCGAGGGCCGCCTCGTACACGTCCGTGGGCGCGTCGGCGGGGTTGATGCCCTTGCGGTGGAGCGTCTCGGACGCGAGACCGGCGGGATCGCCACCGAGCTTGATGTCGGTGCCGCGGCCGGCCATGTTGGTCGAGATCGTGACGGCGCCGCTGCGCCCCGCCTGCGCGACGATGCCCGCCTCGCGCTCGTGGTACTTCGCGTTGAGCACCTCGTGCGGCACGCCCCGCTTCCGGAGCATGTTCGAGAGGACCTCGCTCTTCTCGACGCTCACGGTGCCGACGAGGACGGGGCGGCCCGCCTCACGCAGCTCCTCGATCTCGTCGATGAGCGCGCTGAACTTGCCCTGCTCGGTCCGGTAGACGAGATCCGGCATGTCGTCGCGGATCATCGGCCGGTGGGTCGGGATCTCGGTGACCTCGAGGTTGTAGATCTTGTGGAACTCCTCGCCCTCGGTCATCGCGGTGCCCGTCATGCCCGCGAGCTTGTGGTAGAGGCGGAAGTAGTTCTGGAACGTGATCGTGGCGAGCGTCACGGACTCGCGCTGGACGCGGAGCCCCTCCTTCGCCTCGACCGCCTGGTGGAGACCCTCGGACCACCGCCGGCCGGGCATCTGGCGGCCGGTGAACTCGTCGACGATGACGATCTCGCCGTCCTTGACGATGTAGTCGCGGTCGCGCTTGTACAGCGCGTGAGCTCGCAGAGCCTGCTCGAAGTGACGGGCCAGGCGAGGGTCCGCGTCGTACAGGTTCTCGATGCCGAGGAGCTTCTCGATCTTGTCGACGCCCTCCTCGGTGGGCGAGACGGCCTTCTCCTTGAGGTCGAGGAAGTAGTCGCCGCCCTCCTCTGCGCCCTCCGGCCGGGGCTTCAGGCGGGGGACGAGCCGCGCGAAGCGGTAGTACAGGTCGCCCGATTCCTCCGCCTGCCCGCTGATGATCAGCGGCGTGCGCGCCTCGTCGATGAGGATGTTGTCGACCTCGTCGACGATCGCGTAGTAGCGCTCGCGCTGCACGCGCTGGTTGAGCTCGACCACCATGTTGTCCCGCAGGTAGTCGAACCCGAACTCGTTGTTGGTGCCGTACGTGACGTCCGCCGCGTAGGCCTCGCGCCGCTCGACGGGGCGGAGATGCAGCAGGGTCTCGTCGCTCGTCCGGTAGTCGGGGTCGTACAGGAA
The DNA here is from genome assembly GCA_021802185.1 of Chloroflexota bacterium. Lineage (GTDB taxonomy): Bacteria > Chloroflexota > Limnocylindria > Limnocylindrales > CSP1-4 > JAJYNJ01. The sequence goes on from JAKAAV010000360.1 coordinate 2,210, forward strand.
CGCGGCGTCGTGCTGGATGATCCCGACCGACAGGCCGAGGCCGTGGTAGATCGGGCCCATCCACTGCGGGTCGCGCTTGGCCAGGTAGTCGTTGACGGTGACGACGTGCACGCCGCGGCCCGACATCGCGTTGAGCGCGGCGGCCAGCGGGGCGACGAGCGTCTTGCCCTCGCCGGTCTTCATCTCGGCGATCTTGCCCTGGTGGAGCACGACCGCCCCGAGCAGCTGGACGTCGAAGTGCCGCATGCCGAGCTTGCGCCGGCTCATCTCGCGGCCGGCGGCCAACACCTCGGGCAGGACGCCGTCGAGGACGTCGCGGAGGCGGTCCAGGTCGGCCTTCTCACGCTCCTTCCGGAGCTCGGCCCGACGCTCGGACTCCGGGTGCTCCAGCTCGTCCTCCGACGGCTCGGTCGGGGCGGCGTCCTCGGCCACTTCCGCGCGGATGTCGACCATCCGCTGGCGGATCTCGTCGTCGGAGAGTGCCTGGAACTCCTCCTCGAGCGCGTTGGCCTGATCGACGAAGGGTTGGATGCGCTTCAGCTCGCGCTCGTTCGAGTCGACGAACCGGGAAAGGAAACTCAGCATGGAAGCTCAAGTATAGGCTGCGGTCGTGGCGAGCCCTCCCCCATCCGTGGGACTGCGGTCAGATGGGGGCCCGCCACCGGAAACGTGGGCGCAGGATACGGGCTCGCGGGGCGGGAACGTGTGCCGCGGGCGTGCGGCCCCCGGCGCGGGATCGTGGCCCGGACGTGGGTTCGTCCCGGGCTCGCCGCGCGCGAGCGTGTGCCGCGGGCGTGCGGCCCCCGGCGCGGGAACGAGGCCCGGACCTGGGTTCGTCCCGGGCTCGGGAGCCAGGAGGCCCTGCCATATTCCCGTGCAGTGTCGACTACGCACGTCACTCCGGTC
>JAKAAV010000361.1 GCA_021802185.1 Chloroflexota bacterium
CGCCGCCCCCGGCGGCGCGGGCTCCGCGGGCAAGGCGAGCGTCACCGTCGCCAACTTCGCCTTCTCGCCGGCGTCGCTGACGGTCTCGGTCGGTACCACCGTCACGTGGACCAACCAGGATCCGACGGCACACACCGTGACGTCGGACGACGGCTCGTCGTTCGACGGACAGCTGCCTGCATCGGGCACGTTCAGCTTCACGTTCACGAAGCCCGGGACCTATCCCTACCACTGCGCGATCCACCCGAACATGAAAGGCACGATCGTCGTGCGCTGAGCGGAGGAGTCCGGCGACGGCGGCACGGTCCGGCGACGGCGGCACGGTCCGGCGACGGCGCTCCGGCGACGGCGCTCCGGCGACGGCGGCACGGTCCGGCGATGACCGTGGCAGCGCCGGCCTCGGCCCGGTCTCCCACGTCTCGGGGCTTCGAACCGCGGCGGGCCCTGCGCGGCCGATTCCGTCGACTCCGCTTACGATCGCCCGGTGAACCACCGGACCTCGCTCGCGCTCGTGCTCGTCGTGGGCCTGCTCGTCCAGGCCTGCGGGTCGCAGGCGTCGCCGTCTTCGTCTTCCTCCGCCGGACCGATCGCCTCGCCGGTCGCCCCGGCGTCCGGGGGCGGCCCGGCCGCATCGGGGGAGGCGGCGGCATCTCCGGCCCTGTCGCCCGCCGGCACGCATGCGCCGTCCACGTCGTCCCCGGGATCGGCGGTCGCTGCGTCGCCGTCCGGCGTGCCCGACTTCGCGCACGTGTACGTCATCGTCATGGAGAACCGGGACTACTCCGACATCGTCGACAACGCCGCGGCCCCCTACTTCAACGGCCTGCTCCACCGCTACGCGAGCCTCTCCGACATGTACGGCGAGACGCATCCCTCGGAACCCAACTACCTCGCGCTGTTCAGCGGCTCGACGCAGGGCGCGACGACCGACGGCGTCTACAACCTCTCCGCCCGGAACCTCGTCGACCAGCTCGAGCCGAAGGGCCGGACGTGGGCCGTCTTCGCCCAGAACGTGCCACCCGGGTGCTTCACCGGGGAGACCGCCTCGGGCGGCGCGGACGGCCCCGGGACGTACGCACGCAAGCACGACCCCGCGATCAGCTTCACGGACATCAGCGGGAACCCCGCACGCTGCGCCCACATCACCGACTTCGCGCACTTCAGCCCGGCCGCCGCCGACTTCGAGCTGATCATCCCGAACCTGTGCAACGACATGCACGACTGCTCGACCTCGCGCGGCGACGCGTTCCTGGCCTCGTTCGTGCCGCGCATCGTCGACAGCCCCGCGTTCGCCAACAGCGTGCTCTTCATCACCTTCGACGAGGGCACGACCAACGCGTACGGCGGGGGACGGATCCCGACCGCGGTCGTCAGCCCGCTCGTGCGGCCCGGGAGCGTTGACCCGCAGCTGCTCCACCACTACGCGATCCTGCGCACGATCGAGGACGCGTGGGGGCTCGGATGCCTCGGGCAGGCGTGCGCCGCGCCGAACCTCGCGCGCCTGTTCCGGGGATAGCGGCAGGCCCCGGCTTCAGCGCACGGGTCGCACCGCCGTCGCTCCGACGACCGCGGGCAGCGTCCGTTCGCTCCCGATGAACCACGGCCCGAGCAGGAACCGCGACGCGAGACATGCGGCGAACGACGGCGAGGTCACGAAGAGACTGGCGGACAGGTTCGGTCGCCAGCGCGAGGTGTGTGGAGGTGCGGGAGACGCCAGCGAACGGGGGCGAGAACGGGCGGCGCGGGCGGACGCGGCCGCAGCCGGGGAAGCTCAGCGCTGGGGGTCGGCGCCCTCCCGGCCGTTCGTCGCGAACCGGTTCGGGTGCGGGAGCGGGCGGCCGCCCCGCGTGTGGTGCTCCCGCTCCTCCCGGTCGAGGCGCGCGTCGATCCGGACCGCCTCCTTCTCCTCGGCCCCCATCCAGTCGTAGAAGACCAGGAGTCCCGCGAAGAGCATCACGGTGCCACCGCCGCCCCACATGATCGCGCCGGCCAGCTGCTGGTCGCCGATCGTGCTGATGTACGAGAGGTGGATCGTCGTGTAGTACGCGTAGAGCGGCTGCGACGCGTTCATGATCGCGATGCCGAGGAACGACTCGAGGAACATCTGGACGAGCATCGCGCCGAGCCGGATCGGGTACGCCACGTGCCACGGGCTCGGGTCGCGTCCGACGAGGGGCCACCAGAAGAGCAGCGCCGCGACGAGGTACGCGAGGTGCTCGAGATCGTGCGCGACATCGTCGCGGAGCGCCAGTTCGTAGATCCCGGAGAAATGCGTCACCCACATGACGCCGGCGAACAGGATCGAACCTACGAGCGGGTGCGTGACGAGCCGCAGGATCCGGCTGTGCAGGATGGGCAGGATCCAGCGCGTCCGGACCGCCGGCGAGGCGACGCGGAGCAGCAGCGTGATCGGTGCGCTCATCGCGATGAGCGGGGCGGCGACCATCATCAGCAGCAGGTGCTGGATCATGTGGTCGCTGAAGAGCACGGCCTCGTAGTGATCGACCGGCCCCTGCAGCGCGTACTCGATGACGAACAGCCCGGCCAGGAACAGCACGAGGCGGGAGACCGGCGTGGGGTTCGCCGCGTGCTCACGCCGGACCCGCAGGAACGCCCAGAGGTAGAGGGCCGCCGCGAGGATCGTCGGCAGCTGGATCGTCGGATCGAAGGTCCAGTCCGCGACGGCGTCGAGGGGCGACGGCACCGCCGTCGGGAGGCTCTCGGCGAGCGCGCGAGCGGGCAGCGCGAGGCCGGTCACGGCGACGGCGACGAGGAGCCCGCTGGCCAGCCCGACGAGGCGTGCCGGGTCCCCGATCCGCGATACGGCGGGCATGCCGGCAGACGACGCCGCGAGACGGGGCCGGTCGTGGAAAGGACGCATCGCGGCCGGATCGTAGCATCCATCCTCGGCCCCACGGCCGGCCGGGGCTCTCGGCCATCCCGCACAGCAACCCGCAGAAGGCCTCGAGCCGGGGGGGCGGGGCGTCGACACGTCGACGCGTTCCTGCCGCCGGTCGTCGACACGTCGACGCGTTCCTGCCGCCGGTCGTCGGGGGCGACTCGCGCCCGCCCCGACTCACGCCGGGGCGCCGCAAGGCGGCGCGAGCTGCAACG
>JAKAAV010000362.1 GCA_021802185.1 Chloroflexota bacterium
TCGAAGATCTTCTCCTGGTCCTCCTCCGCCGACCGCTGGCCGATTGACGGGTCGCCGCCGGCGCCCAGGCCGCGCGTGACCTTGTCGCCGATCCGGATCTTGTGGGGCGCGTCCGACTGGAGCAGCGCCTGCGAGTCGGTGTTCACCGCGATGAACTCGACGCCCATCATCTCGGCCCGGATCATCCGGTTGACGGCGTTGCTGCCGCCGCCGCCGATCCCGATGACGCGGATGAGTGCGAAGTTCTCGGAATCCGACTGCAGCGGCATGGGATCCTCCGGGTCCAGGGCGGCGCGGACGGGCGGGACACTCGTTCGGACCGTGTGTGTTCGCTTGGCCTGATCGTCGTCGGGAGCCTCCCCGGCCCCCGGACCGGATCGGCTGCCGGCGAGTATAGACCGCCGTCACGCCGGCCGGCACACCTGTTTCAGGGGTGAATTCGGGTGATTGCAGTCGCCCGGGGTCCTACGGGAACAGACCCCTGAGCCAGTCGCGGAGCCGGCCGACCGCGCCCCCAGCCGGCGCCGTCTCGTACCGCCCCGGCTCGCCCTGGCGGAACTCGCGCTCCCACAGCCGGAGCAACCCGATCGACGTGCTGAACGATGGGGTCAGCAGGTTGTCGACGAGGCCGCCGACGCCACCCGGACCGGCGACCCGGACCGGCATGTCGAGCACCTGGCGCCCGAGCTCCGCGATGCCGGCGAGCTGCGCGCCGCCCCCGGTCAGCACGATTCCAGCGGGCAGGATCCCTCCCTTCACCGCGGTCGACACCTGCGCCCCGACCTGCTCGAACAGCTCGCGCATCCGGGCCTCGATGATGTCGCAGACCTCCACCCGCCGGATCGTCCGGCCCTGCTCGTCGCCGAACACCGTGACGGTGATGAGCTCTTCGGGGTCGATCGCGCCGAGGTCCGTGCAGCCGTGCTGGAGCTTGACCTCCTCGGCCACCTGCAGGCTGGTCTTGAGCCCGATCATCAGGTCGTTCGTGACGTTGTTGCCGCCCACCGGCAGGACGGCGGTGTGGAACGGCCAGCCGTCCATGAACAGCGCGATCGACGTGGTCCCGGCTCCGACGTCGACGACCGCGACCCCGAGATCGCGCTCGGTGTCGGTCAGCACCGCCTCCGCGGCCGCGAGCGGCGTCGGTACCTTCTGCTCGATCTTGATGCCGGCCTGTCCGATGCACTTGGCGAGGTTCTGGATGGCGCTCACGCTGCCCGTCACGATGTGCGCGTCGACCTCGAGGCGCGTCGCGCTCATCCCGAGCGGGTCCTTGACGCCCTCCTGGCCGTCCACCGTGTAGCCACGCGTGATGACGTCGAGGATCTCGCGGTTCGACGGGATCGAGACGGCGCGCGCGACGTCGATCGCGCGGTCCTCGTCCTCCCGGCTGACCTCCTTCTCGTGGCCGCTGACGGCGACCGCGCCGTGCGAGTTGAGGCTCTCGATGTGGCTCCCGCCGACGGCGACGAACGCGGACTCGATCCGCACGCCGCTCGTCCGCTCGGCCTGCTCGAGCGCGCTCGAGATCGAGGCAACCGTCTGGTCGATGTTGACGACGACGCCCTTCTTCAGGCCGGACGAGCCCGGGGATCCCTTCCCGATGATCGAGAGCCCGCCGTCGGTGCTGATCTCGGCGATCAGCGCGACGACCTTGCTCGTCCCGACGTCGATCGCGGCGATGACCGCTTCTCGCTCCACGCCCTATCCCTTCATCGAGCTGTCGGCCGGCCTACAGGAAGTGCCGCCGGATCAGGGCGACGTTCTGGAAGATCCTGAGGCCGAACGTGATGAGTGCCACGAGGTACAGATCCAGGCCCAGCCGGTCGCCGACGAACGTGAGCAGCACCGCCACGAGCGCGTTGACCACGAACCCGGAGATGAAGATGCGGTTGTCGTAACTGCCGTTCAACTCCGCCCGGACCGCGCCGAGTACGGAGTCGAGGGCCGCGAGGATGCCGACCGCCGAGTAGCGGGCGAGCTCGTAGCTGACGTCGACCCGGAGGATGAGTGCGAGCAGGATCCCCACCAGCAGTCCCGCCAGCGGGATCCACACGCCGTTCCCTCCTCCGCACCGACTCGATCCAAGGCTACCCGACCGCGAAGGGCAGCGGCAAGGCGATCACGCGTTCCCTGCGGTGATCACGCGTTCCTGCGGCGACCACGCGTCGCCCCAGGGCGATCACGCGCCCCCGGGAAGCCCCGCGCACCCCTCTCGCGCGGGTCGCGAGATCACGACGTCGATGTCGTCCCCTCGCCCGCGGACGCGGGCCGTCCAGCTGCCGCGGCGCCGCGGACACGCGTCACTTCGTCGATCGCGCGATGAACGTCCCGCACTCGTTGCCGTCGGGGAACAGGTACACCGTCGCGATCCTCCGCTCGCCCTCCTTGGCGAGGAGGCTCGACAGGCACTGCACCTGGGCGGGGACCAAGGAGGGTGGCCGGAGCGTCGGCGTGTACATGCCGAAGATCGCGAGCCAGCCCTTCGACCCACCGGAGACCGTGTACCCGTCCGCGTCGGTGATCTCGTAGCTCAGCGAGGTCGCCGAGCTGTGAATCATCCGGGGAGTCACCGCCCCGAGCTGGCGCGCCACGGCCAGGTCGGTCGGTGCGATCAGGTCGCCCGGAGCGAGCGCGTTCCGGCCGGTCCGGTCGTCGCTGAAGACGGGCAGGCCGGTCGCCGCCGGATCGCCGGCCGGCGCGGGCGCCATCACGAGACCGTTCACGTCGACGAACCAGCGCTCGTCCTTCACCGCCCAGACGAGGATGGGACGGCGCTCGGCGAGGTGGACCACGAGGCGGCCGGGCAGTTGCACCGACAGGTTCGCGTCGGCGACGGTGGGCAGCGCGAGCAGCGCGCGACGCATGCGCGCGGTATCGATGCGGAAGACGTTCGGGTGCGGCCCGGCGTCGAGGCCGAGGGCCTGGTCGAGTGATGCCGACGTCGTGATCGTGGCGCCCTCGACGTCGAGCTGGCGCAGCTGGAACGCCGACTGCCCCTCTTGACGTCAGGGCCGGTGGATTTGCCCGCGCGGCAACAGACGATGCGCGCGGCGATCGCGTGGAGTTATGA
>JAKAAV010000363.1 GCA_021802185.1 Chloroflexota bacterium
TGGCGGAGGCCCGCGTTCGAAAGCCAGTACGCGAGGCCGACGGTGAGCTCCGGGCCGCGCTGCGGCGCGCAGCACATGCGGGTCACCACAACGCGCTGGTCGTCATGGTCGACGACGTCGACCTCGTGGCCGCGCCTGGCGACGCCCTCCTCCAGCTTCGGGCAATTGGCCTCGAGCTCTACGCGACGGACGTCGCCATCGCCTTCGTGGTCTCGGCTTCGCCCGAGCTCTTCGGCTCGATCCGCGGTGCCCACGAGCCGCTCGTTCGCTTCTTCGAGCCGATCACGCTCGGCCCGCTCAACGAGGCAGCGGCCGCGGCCGCGATCACGACGCCACTGGCCGAGACCAGCGTCGTGTTCGACGATGAGGTCACGAGGGGAATCGTCGAGTTGTCCGGCGGCCGGCCGTACTACCTGCAGAAGCTCGCCTACTTCGCCTTCGATGCCGCCGAGGGAGGGCGGGTCAGCAGCGCGGAGTTCGCGATCGCCTTCGACCGCGCCTTCGCGTCCGTGAGTCAGGAGATCTTCGCCGCTCGGTGGTCGGCGATGGCGCCGGTCGAACGACAGGTGGTGACCGTCGTCGCGTCGGCGAACGTCGCTCGCCCATCAGGTGAGATCGAGACCGAGGCGATGCGCCTTGGCATCGCCCCGCCTGCGACGCGGCAGGCGCTCCGCCGCCTCGCTGGCCGCGGACACATCGACCGGCTGGCGAACGGTCAGCGCGGGCGCTACGCCGTGCGGGATCGGTTGTTCCGGCGGTTTCTGGATCTTCACGCGGGCGAGCGATGAATCGTGGCCGGCATTGGGACATCAGTGCGGCCGGTCGCTAGACGGGGAGCGATCGGGACGCAGACGACGGCTCGTCGCGGTTCCCGGAGTCCCGTCGTCGTCACGCAACTGGAGGCGGCGGTAGCCAGGCTCATCGTTGCGGCCGAGGCGTGCCGTCATGCCGGGCAAGTCGCCAGCCGCGATACACTCACGCCGCGAGCCGCCAGGCAGAAAGGACTCCGCGATGCCCAGACGGCAGACGCGCCGGCGGATCGGCGTACCCGACGCCTTCAGGCGCCTTCCCATGACCGAGGAGGATCTCGCCGGGCTCCCGTCCTTCCGGGTCATCCGAGTCTCGACCGAGGCGCAGGATTACCGAGGCGGCCCCGAAGGGCAGGCTCACGAGCTCGATCTGGCGGAGCGCCGGACACGCGTCGCGCCGACCGGGCTAGAGCTCCGTGACGCGTCGCCTGGGTGGGATGCGGGACGGCTGGAGCCCGCGCTCGCCTGGGCTGTCGAGGGGCGCGTCAAAGTGGGGCTCGTCCCGTACTTCAGCCGGTTCATGCGCGAGCCGGCGCTCGCGTTCGCGTACCGCGATGCCTTCCATGCTCGCGGCTGCGTCCTCTACTTCGCCGATCGGCGCCTGCTTAGCTCCGATCCCGATCGACAGGGTGACTTCGGCGATCAAGCCGTCAAAGCGCACATCGACAACCTCGAGCGCGCACGCTCGATCTCGGCCGGCATCCAATCGAAGTTCCGAACGCATCGCGACCCCGGCGGGCAACCCGCATTCGGCTTCCGGCGGTCGGGCGGCGCGCGTCCAATCCTCGAACCTGATCCCGACCACATCGGCCAGGCCATCCACCTCTTCGAGCTCTATGGGTCGGGCCGCTTTAGCGACGACACGCTCGCGCTCGAGGCCGCCCGATTGGGCTTCGTTTCGCCTCGGACGGGCAGACCCTTGACGGCGGCAGGGATCGCGGAGCTTCTGCGCAATCCGATCTACAACGGCTACCTCTACCGCTTCCGGGGATTCTCGGACGAAGAGCGCGCTGAGGCGCCGTGGCGCACGCGCTCGGTCGAGGGACCGGCTGGCACCGAACAGATGGTCGACCCGCCGGTGTCCGACAACCTGTGGGAGCGCGTCCAGGCGATCCGGGCCGAGCGTGCGACGGTCGGGTCCCGCTCAACGAGGGAGCGCGTTTACGTTCCCCGACTCTTCTGTCACAGCTGCGGTGCGGCACTGTTCGGCCATGCCAGCGCGGGCCATCGGCGGATGACTCACCCACTGCCGCAGTGTCAGGGCTGGACGGACTCTGCAGGCAGGCGGACCAGCTTCCGGGCCGAGATCTACGAATGGCAGATTTCCGCTCTCATGGCGACCGCGCGCCTGGACGACGTGACCAAGACCCGAATCCTTGCAGCCCTCGGCGGCGAAGAGCCACCGATCGACCAACGCCGCATCTCGCGGCTCGAGTCGGACCTCCGCGGACTCGCCCTCGATAACGCCTTCGGCCGCGTCCCCGACGACGATTATCTCCGTCGGAAGGCGGAGCTCGGGCGGATGCTGGAGGAGGCGAGGCGGCCCGCCCAAGGAACGCCAGCCGTCGACCCGCGGCGTGCCCTCGGCTACTTGGAGGATCTTCGGTCAGCCTGGGACGTTGAATTGCCTCTGGCGCTCGAGCATGCGACTGTCCGCGACGAGTACGAACGCCGAAGAGCCGAAGCGACGGCCGCCGCGTTCGAGCGGCTCGAGGCGCTGGGGCCGCTCATCGTGGAAGTCCAGCTCGCGCAGGACCCCGTCCGCGCCGCGCCACTAGCGCTGAGCCTCCAGCCCGAACGGGCCGAGCTCACCGGCGAGCGCGCCGACGTACTCCGGCGATTGCTCGATGGCCGGCGATCGCGGCTGTCGTGGGCCGACACGCCCGAGGCGCGCAAGAAGCGGCGCCAGCGCCATGGCGGGGGGACATTAAGGTGCATTGGTCGGGGCGAGAGGATTTGAACCTCCGACCTCATCGTCCCGAACGATGCGCGCTACCAAGCTGCGCCACGCCCCGACCGAGTGCCGGCGGCCCTGAGGCCGCGCGAGCCCGACGAGTATAGCCGACGGCGGGGACTCCACGCCGAGGGCGAGAAGGCCAGGTCCGAGCGCGGAGGGACCGACGCGGCCACGGAGGCCTGCGACCCCGCCCGGCGACGCGCCCTACCCGAGCGCGGGCAGGCTCGCCGCGGCGACCGCCTGGCCGTGCCGCTTGTCTCGCTCGGACGCCGTGTGGAACGTCGTCGCGTCAGCCAGCGCCGGGTCC
>JAKAAV010000364.1 GCA_021802185.1 Chloroflexota bacterium
CGTCCTCGTGGTCCTCCAGGTGCTCGATGAGCCTGAGGTTGCCACGCGCCCTCGCGGCGTCCACCTCGATCATGTTCGTGGGCTGCATGATCAGCTCGGCGGAGTCGATCCGGACCCCCGCGGCCTCCAGCGAGCGCCGCACGGCTTCGAGCTCGGTGGGAGCCGTGTACACCTCGAGCGGATCGGAATCGGTGTCCACGTCCTCGGCGCCGGCGTCGATCGCGAGCAGCGCGAGGTCATCGGCGTCCTGCGTGTCGAGTGGCAGCCTGATCACGCCGCGCTGCTCGAACTGCCAGGCGACCGCGCCCGACCCCGCAAGCTGGCCGCCGTGCTTCGTGAAGATGGCGCGGACGTCGGCGGCGGTGCGGTTGCGGTTGTCCGTCGCGGCCTCGACGAGGATCGCGACCCCGCCCGGCCCGTAGCCCTCGTACGTGATCTCCTCGAATTGCTCCGTCTCGCCGCCACCAGCCCCGCGCTCGATCGCGCGCTTGATGTTGTCGGCGGGCATGTTCACGCCGCGCGCCTTCTCGATGGCGAGCCTGAGCTTGAAGTTGCCGTCCGGGTCCCCGCCCCCGGCACGCGCCGCGATGGCGATGTCGCGCGCGACCTTGGTGAAGACGGCGCCCCGCTTCGCGTCGTTCACGCCCTTCTGGCGCTTGATCTGGGACCACTTGGAGTGTCCGGACATCCGGGGCATTCTACTAGAATGACCGGGCCGCGCGCCCCCGGCCTCCGACTGCCTAGCCACAGGAAGGGCTGCCCTCGATGAAGCACGTCGAACCGAACCGTCTCCGGAACGTCGTCCTCGCCGGCCATGCAGGGTCCGGCAAGACGACGCTGGCGGAGCACATGCTCCATGCCGCCGGCGCCATCAGCCGGCTGGGACGGGTCGACGACGGAACGGCGAGCCTGGACTTCGAGCCCGAGGAACAGAAGCGGCACCTGTCGCTCGACCTCGCGGTCGCGTCGCTCGACCGCGGCGAGCACCGCATCACGCTCGTGGACACGCCGGGGTACGCGGACTTCGTCGGAGAGGTGATCCAGGGCTTCGCGGCCGCGGATGCGGCCCTCATCTCGATGGACGCCTCCGGGTCGGTGGAGGCGGGGACGGAGAAGGCGGTCCGGTTCGGGCGCCAGACGGGGCTTCCGGCGCTGTTCGTCCTGACGCGGTGCGAGCGCGAGAACGCCGACCCGGGCGCCGCGCTCGACCGGCTGCGCGACAGCTTCGGACAGAAGATCGCGCCGCTCCAGGTGGCGATCGGAGCGGCCGACTCGCTCCGGGGGTACGTCGACCTGGTGCACCGCGTCGCCTACACGTGGCAGGGCGAATCGGTGTCCGAGGGTCCCGTCCCGGCCGAGCTCGCCGACGAGGTCGCGAGCCGGCGCGAGCAGCTCATCGAGGCCGCATCCGAGGCGTCGGACGACGTCATGACGAAGTACCTCGAGGGCGAGGAGATCGGCGACGACGAGCTCGAGGTGTGCGTGCGCGACGCCGTCCGCCGCAGCCTCATCGCCCCGGTGGTCGTCACCTCTGCCGTTCGCGGGATCGGAGTCGCGGGTCTCATGGACGCGATCATCCAGTACCTCCCCTCCCCGGTTGACCGTGGCGCGGTCACCGCGCTCGATCCGAACGGAAGGCCGGTCCAGGTCGATCCCGACCCGGCCGCGCCGCTCCTGCTGCACGTCTTCCGGACGACGGCCGACCCGTTCGTCGGCCGGCTGACGTTCTTCCGCGTGCTCGCCGGCACCATCCGCAGCCACGACCACGTCTGGAACCAGGTCCGGGGCGAGGAGGAGCGCATCGGCCAGGTCCTCGTCCTCCATGGCAAGGAGCAGGAGGCCGTCGGCGAGCTCGGGGCCGGCGAGGTCGGCGCGGTCGCGAAGCTCACGGCGACGCTGACGGGCGACACGCTCAGCAGCCGCGAACGACCGCTCACGATGCCGCCGCTGCCGTTCCCGGAGCCGACGCTGGCCGTTGCGATCGAGCCGCAGACCAAGGCCGACATGGACAAGATGGGCCAGGCTCTCGGCCGTCTCGTCGAGGAGTCGCCGACGGTTCGGGTCGAGCGGCAGGCCGAGACCGGCGAGCAGCTGCTGTGGGCCGTCGGCGAGAACCAGATCCAGGTGCTCGTCGAGGTGCTGCGGCGCAAGTTCGGCGCCGCGGTGATCACCAAGCCGCCGCGCATCCCGTACCGCGAGACGATCCGGGGCCGCACGCAGGTCGAGGGCCGCCACAAGAAGCAGACCGGCGGGCACGGCCAGTTCGGGCACGTCTGGCTCGAGATCGAGCCGAACCCCGGCGCCGGCGTGGAGTTCACCGAGAAGGTCGTCGGCGGCGTGGTCCCGAAGCAGTTCTTCCCCGGCGTCGAGAAGGGCGTCCGCGACGTCGCGTCGAAGGGACCGATCGCCGGCTATCCCGTCGTCGACTTCAAGGCGACGCTCTACGACGGCTCGTTCCACCCCGTCGACTCGGATGAGCTGTCGTTCCGGCTCGCGTCGAGCATGGCCACCCGGAAGGGCCTGCAGGACGCCGGGCCCGTCCTTCTCGAGCCGATCATGGACGTCGTGATCCGCGTCCCCGAGGAGTTCATGGGCGACGTGAACCGTGACCTCAACACGCGGCGCGGTCGGGTGCTCGGCATGGACAGCGAGGGCGACGGGATCCAGGTCGTCCGCGCACAGGTTCCGCAGTCGGAGCTCGCCACGTACGCGACCGAGCTGCGCGCCTTCACGGCCGGCCGCGGCACGTTCTCCGCGACGCTCGATCACTACGAGGAAGTTCCGGCGCACATCGCGCAGAAGGTCATCGAGGCGCACAAGAAGGAGGAAGCGGCCGCCGCGCACTGAGGGCGCAGCCGGCGGCGCCACCCGGCGCGATCCGAGGTCGCGGCGATGGCGCAGCGCCGCTCAGGCCGAAAGGGCGCGCCGTGCGTCGGGCAGCGCCACCGTGCCCTCGTACAGCGCGCGGCCCAGGATCGCACCATCGCACCCGGCGTCGGCGAGGGCGACCAGGTCGGCGACGTGGCGGATCCCGCCTGACGCGATCAGCGTCGCGTCGGGTCGGGCCCGT
>JAKAAV010000365.1 GCA_021802185.1 Chloroflexota bacterium
CTGGTCGACGCGACGGGGTCGATCGTGGCTTCGGATCCTCCGGCGCGGCCGACCCTCGAGGTCGAGGCCGGCGACACGGAGGGGGGCGACACGGAGGCCACGGAGGCCACGGAGGCCACGGAGGCCGAGCGTGGCCGCGCCGACTGGGTTGCGAGCGACGATCGCGCGACGGCCGAGGTTGACGCGCTCGTGGGCACCCGTCTGGAGGGTTGGGGGCCCGGGATCCAGGCGTGGACCGCGGCCGACCACGCGGTGTTCGGCCTGTTCGCGCGCGAGGCGGGTGTGGCCCTGCGGAGCGCGGGGCTGCACGAGGCGACGGCGCAGCGGGCACGCCGGCTCGGCCAGGCCAACGAGCTGCAGCGGCAGTTCGTCCGGGGCCTGGGGCACAACCTGCAGGGGCCGTTGTCGCGGATCCTCATGTCGTCGGAGGATCTCGCGTCGGACGGCCTCGCCGACGAGCCGAGACGCCTCGCGAGCGAGATCAACGCCGACGCGAACCGGCTCACCCACGTGGTCCGCGAACTGCTGACCGCGACCCGCCTCGACGCCGGGGTGTTCGTGCCCGACGCCGAGCCGTTCGCCCTCGCGCCGACCGTCGTGCGGGCGTGGCACGCGGTCGCGTCCGACCGGGAGCTCGACCTGCGCGACGACAGCGCCGGCTGGCTCGCGATGGGCGATCGCGACGCGGTGGAACAGGTGCTCTGGATCCTGCTCGACAACGCCGTCCGGTACGCCCCGACGGGACCGGTCCATGTCACGATCCGGCCCGACGGCGCGTCCATCCCCGCCACGCCCGGCGCGAATCCTGCCGCGGATGGCAGCGGCATCGAGGTGCGCGTGCGCGACCAGGGTCCGGGCATTCCGCGCTCAGAGCGCGCGCTCGTGTTCCGCCGGTTCCAGCGGGGCTCGACCGCGCGCGGCCACGACGGGACCGGACTCGGCCTCGACGTGGCGCGTCGCCTGCTGCGCGCGATGGGCGGGAAGATCCGCTACGAGGGCGAGGGGGGCGGGGCGACGTTCGTGATCACGCTGCCCGCGGAGCGGGTCGGGGTGCCGGAGTGAAGGTCCCGTCCGGGCCCGGCCCGTCCGCGGTCGGAGCGGCGGGAGGGTCGTCTCGCCGGGATCGCCCGCTGATATCCTCGTGAGGTGACGTTCGCACCGCGACCCGTCCGGATCCTGCTCGTCGATGACGACGCGAACCTCCTCGTGGTCCTCGTGGATCAGCTGCGCGACGACGGGTTCGACGTGGTCACGGCGCGCGATGGGCTCGAGGCGCTGCGGCGGCTCGAGCAGGGCTGGCCCGACCTCCTCATCGTCGATCTCATGATGCCCCGCATGGACGGCCTCACCCTGGCTCGGCAGGTCAAGGAGCGGGCGGACCTGCCGGTGATCGTGCTCTCGGCGATCGACAGTGGCGATTCCAAGGCGGGCGCGCTCGAGGAGGTCGCCGAGGACTACGTCACGAAGCCGTTCCACTACCCGGAGCTCCGGGCGCGAATCCACCGCGTGCTCCGCCGCGTGGGCGACCAGGTGCCGTCGGGGGCCATCCCGCTCGGCCCCGGCCTGATCCTCGACCTGCAGAAGCGACGCGCGATCGTCGCCGGGCGTGTCGTCTCGCTGACGCCCGCGGAATCGCGCCTGCTCTACGCGCTCGCCGCCAACCTCGACCGCATCGTGACGACAGAGACGCTCCTGGCCCGCGGCTGGTCGGACGCCGAGGTGCCCGACCCATCGTACGTGTGGGTCACGATGCGCCGGCTGCGCCAGAAGCTCGAGGCCGACCCTGACCACCCGGTCTACCTCGAGACGATCCGAGGGCAGGGGTATCGCCTGCGCCGCCTCGCGGAGGTCGGTCAGCCTGGCTGACGCACCGCCCCCGCGTCCCGCGGCTCGTGGCGTCCGCCGGCGCCTCGCAGCGCGTTACCCGGAACCCGATCTCCCCGACGGGACGCTCGCGGTGCCGGGATGCACCGCTTGATTCCTCGGCCTCGGGCGCCGCGCAAGGTGCGCTGACAGGTTTCAGGCGACCTGCAAGGGCGGTCCCACGACACTCGACCCATGACGGAAGTCCTGGCTCGATCGCGCCGCCGTCGCCAACCCCATCGCGGGCAGGCCCTCGTCGAGTTCGCGCTCCTGCTCGTGCCGCTGATGTTCCTGCTGCTCGGCGCGGTCGATCTCGGGCGGGTCTTCTTCGCTCAGATCACGATCTCGAACGCGGCACGTGCGGGCGCGATGCAGGCGGCCATCACGCCGGCCTCGGACGCGGGCGCCGACTGCACGTCCGCGAACTACTCGTCGAACCTCATCGTCTGCGCGGTCCAGAACGAGACGGGCCAGCGTGGGGCATCGAGCACCTCGATCGTGATTCCCGCGAGCGCGATCACCGTCAGCTGTCAGGACGCATCCGGAGCGCCGACGGCATGTCCGGCTGCACCATTGCTCGGAACGCGCGCATCGGTGGCGGTCACTGCCCGGTTCAACCTCCTGACTCCGATGCTCCAGGCCGTTCTCGGCTCCAGCACGGTGCGGCTGTCGTCCACGGCGATCGCCGACCAGCAACAGCTGCCGAGCCCCGTCGTGCCGACACCCGCGGCATCAGCGTCGCCGTCGTCGAGCCCGTGCCCCAAAAAGAACGGAAAGTGCCCATGAGCAAGCGCGATCAACGCCGACCGCGGCGCGGGCAGTCGCTGGTCGAGTTCGCTCTCGTGCTGCCCGTCATGCTGGTGCTCCTCCTGGCGGTCGTCGATGCCGGCCGCGCGATCATGGCGTACAACGAGGTGTCGCAATCCGCTCGCGATATCGCTCGCATCGCCAGCGTCTCGTGTCTCGACACGACACCCCACTGCAGCGATTCGAGCGGCCCGATCCAGAGCGCGATCACGACTCAGCAGGGCCTGA
The DNA here is from genome assembly GCA_021802185.1 of Chloroflexota bacterium. Lineage (GTDB taxonomy): Bacteria > Chloroflexota > Limnocylindria > Limnocylindrales > CSP1-4 > JAJYNJ01. The sequence continues at coordinate 2,899 of JAKAAV010000365.1, forward strand.
TCCCCGGCACGCCCGCGTTCTCAGTGCAGTGCCTCGCGCCATCGTCCGATGCGACCGGTGAGTGCAGCCCCGGCAACTACGTGCAGGTGACCGTCGGGACGACGTTCACGTTGATCACGCCAGGGGTCGCGGCGCTCTTCGGCCCGGTCGACGTGTCGT
>JAKAAV010000366.1 GCA_021802185.1 Chloroflexota bacterium
GTTCTTCTGGATCGGCGCGTACAGCTCGTAGTTCGCGGCGGACGCGGCCATCCCGCCCTCGTGCACGGCGGTGCTGACCTGGTGCCCGTGCAGCCTGGTCACGTCGCCGGCGGCGTACACGCCGCGGACGTTCGTCTTCTGCTCGCTGTCGGTCACGATGTACCCGGAGCGGTCCGTCGCGACGCCGAGCGCCGCAGCGATCCCGGACCGCGGGAGCTTCGGCCCCTCGTAGAAGACGCGGTCCGCGGGCAGGACCGTCCGGGACGCGTCGTCGAGCACGACCGACTCGATCTGGCCGTCGCGGCTCGCGTACGCGGCCACATGCGACGGGTACGCGGCGATGCCTGCCCGCGCGAGGTCTCGCACGCGCGACTCCGAAACGGAGAACGAGTCGCGCCCGGCGACGATCGAGACGCGCGGGGTGAAGTCGAGCAGCCCGAGCGCGGTCGAGACGGCCTCCTCGTCGTGCCCGACCACGACCACGGTCCGGTCGATCGACTCGTACCCGTCGCACAGGATGCACCAGAACAGGCTCCGGCCCACACACGCGTCCCGCCCCTCGAACTCCGGGAACGTGTCTCGGACGCCGGTCGCGAGGATCACCGTCCGGGCGCGCCAGAGCTCGGGCGCGGAGGGACGGACCTCGCCGAGCCCTCGCCCTCCGGCGTCCTCGATCGCGACGTTCTCCTCGGTGCCGGCGCAGCCGTCGCCGATGCAATCGTCGGACGCGGCATCGCGCGCCTGCTCCCGGACCGGCGGCTCGACGCAGACGATGAACCCGTCACGGTCGCGCTCGATCGACGCCGCTCGCGCCTCGACGAGGCATGCGCCGTACCGCGCGGCCTGGTGCCGCCCGAGTCTCCTGAGCTCGGCCGCCTGGATCGCCGGGAACCCGAGGTAGTTGCGCGTGACCTGGGACCAGAGCGAGCGGCCGTCCCGATCGTCGACGACCGCGACCGAGCGCCGCAGGCGGCCGAGGTAGACGGCGGCGGACAGGCCCGCCGGTCCTCCGCCCACGATCACACAGTCGACGCTCCGGTCGATCCCCGCCATGCACGCTCCTTCCGCCGCCCTCCGCTGGTGACGCGGACAGCCTGCGCCGCGTGACGCAGCAGCGTCGGGACAGGCAGGCGGCGGGCATCGCGCGCCGGTGACAGCTCGGGCCGCGAGGGCCGCGATGCACGTCGGGCTCCTTCGGGCGTCGTTGACGGATCAGGGCCGGGTCCACGTCGCGCGCACCCTCGCGTGACCGGCCACTCCCGCGCGCGGCCGACTACTTCAGCAGGAGCCTCGCGAGTCGCCGGGACACGACCGCCAGCCCGATGATCCCCATCACGATGAGGTAGCCGACGTCCACCAGCTGGGGCACGCCGATCGATCCCGTCGTCAGGCCCCGCAGGAGGTCGATGCCGTGGTACAGCGGCGTCAGCTCGACGACCACCTGGAGCGCGGGCGGGTAGGCCGTGATCGGGTAGAAGGTGGCCGAGAACAGGAACATCGGGAGCAGCACGAGCTGGAGCTTGTCGAAGTCGGCCCACGACCGGACCCACGTCGAGAGCGCCATCCCGACCGACGCGAATGCGAACCCGATCAGGATCGATCCGGGCAGCGCCAGCAGCCAGGCGGGCGACCGGACGAGGCCCAGGGCGAGCATCACGACCATGAAGCCGAGCGCGTAGAGCGTGCCGCGGAACAGGGCCCACGCGATCTCGCCGATCGCGACGTCCGGCACGCCGACCGGAGTCGTGAGCACGGCGTCGTACGTGTGCGAGTACTTCAGCTTGAAGAACACATTCGTCGTGCTGTCGTAGATCGCGCCGTTCATGGCCGCCGATGCGAGGAGGGCCGGCGCGACGAACACCTGGTACGGGATCTGCTGGCCCCCCGGGCCGGTGACCGACCCGACCAGCGACCCGATCCCGAACCCGATCCCGAGCAGGTAGAACAGCGGTTCGAAGAAGCCGGAGAAGATCACCATCCAGGTCCGGCGGTAGACCATGAGGTTTCGCTCGAAGAGCCGGCCGGGGCGGGTCAGGCCGCCGAGCGGGACGATCCGCGCGAGGAGCGTCATCGCCCGCCTCGCCGTCGACCGGCCCGGCGTCGAACGACCCCCCGAGCACGCGCACGCGAACATCCCGGATCGATCACGTCAGACGACCAGCCGTCGCCGGAGCGCCACGCCCGCGAGCGCGATGCCACCGGCGGCGAACGCGAACAGCACCATGACGTGCGCGAGTGCGGCGACCGGGTCGACGGAACCCAGCGTCAGCTCGCGCGCCAGCGCGACCCCGTGGTACAGGGGCGTCAGGTACGCGACGGGCTGGATCGCCGCCGGCAGGCGGTCGAGCGGGAAGAACGTGCCGGACAGCAGGAACAGCGGCGTGATTCCGAAGCGGAACAGCACGTTGAAGTTCGAGTCCCGCTTCTGGGTGGCGGAGAAGGCCATGATCGGGGCCGCGAACGCGACGCCGGTGAGCACGACGACCGGGAGCGCCAGGATCGCGAGCGGCGAACGCACCGCTCCGAACGCGGTCATCACGACGAGGAACGCGCCGCAGACGAGCGTGAGCCGCGTGACCACCCACTCGAGCTCGCCGACCAGCAGGTCGCGGACGGTGAGCGGCGTCGCGAGCATCGCGTCGTAGAGCTTGTCCCAGACGATCCTGCCCATGATCGGGTAGGTCGTGTCGAACGCGGCGGTCTGCATCGCCTGGGCCGCCAGGAGGCCCGGCGCGAGGAACGCGATGTACGGCACGCCACCGAGCGCGTCGGCGCCGCCGTTCCGGTTGACGTACCCGCCCAGGCCGATCCCCATCGCCGCGAGGAACAGGATCGGAGACAGCAGCGAGCTCAGGACCGATCCGTGCCAGGTCCGCCGATAGACCATCGCGTTGTGCTCGAGGACGCGAACCCCGACGACCATCGGCTCAGTCGACGAGCGAGCGCCCGGTGAGGCGCAGGAAGACGTCCTCCAGGCTGCTCCGCCGGACGAGCACGCTCTCCGGCCGGAGCCCGCGTGCGTGCGCCGCGGCGGCCGCCTCCTCGC
>JAKAAV010000367.1 GCA_021802185.1 Chloroflexota bacterium
CCGGGGCGAGCTCGTCCTGCCAGATTCTCACGGAGCGTCGACTACGCACGTCCGTCACGGCTTCCTGCCACGTCGGCGGCGATGCGCCTCGCCCCGCGGGCACTCCCCACCCTGGTCCCACGCTCGATCGCGCTCGTCCGACGCTGCCGACCGGCGCGGAGCGGCCCGACGGGCATCCCGAAACGGCCGCGGACCTGCGTAAGCGACACGGGGCGAGAATCTGGCAGGGACCGAGGCGTCGTTCCCGCGGCAAGCGACACGCGGCGAGAATCTGGCAGGGACCGCGGCCCGTTTCCCGCCGCCGGCCCGGGCAAGCGATACGCGGCAGGAATCTGGCAGCGCCTGACGCCCGTTTCCCGCCGCCGGCCCGGGCAAGCGACACGCGGCGGGAATCTGACAGGAACCGAGGCCCGTCGGAGCGAAGCGCGGACCGGCGACCTGCCGGCAGGACCCCGTGGCGCACCACGCTGCCTACTTCATCTTCGCGGCGTTCGCGCGGACGTCGTCGATCGTGCCGGCGAGGAAGAACGCCTGCTCCGGCAGATCGTCGGCCTTGCCCTCGAGGATCTCCTTGAACGACGTGACGCTCTCCTTGATCGGCACGTACTTGCCCGGGCGGCCCGTGAAGACCTCGGCCACGAACATCGGCTGCGACATGAAGCGCTGCAGCCGCCGCGCGCGGGCCACCGTCGCCTTGTCCTCGTCGGACAGCTCGTCCATGCCGAGGATCGCGATGATGTCCTGCAGGTCGCGGTACTTCTGCAGCACGCGCTGGACCTCGCGGGCGACGTCGTAGTGCTCCTGCCCGACCACGTTCGGGTCGAGGATCCGGGACGTCGACGACAGCGGGTCGACCGCCGGGTAGATGCCGAGCTCGGTCAGGTACCGCTCGAGCCGGATCGTCGAGTCGAGGTGGCCGAACGCCGTTGCCGGCGCCGGATCGGTGTAGTCGTCCGCGGGGACGTAGACCGCCTGCAGCGAGGTGATCGATCCCTGCTTGGTCGACGTGATCCGCTCCTGCAGGCCCGCCATCTCGGTCGCCAGGTTTGGCTGGTAGCCGACCGCCGACGGCATCCGGCCAAGCAGCGCGGAGACCTCGGACCCAGCCTGGGTGAAGCGGAAGATGTTGTCGATGAACAGGAGCACGTCGCGGTGCTCGCGGTCGCGGAAGTACTCCGCCATCGTCAGTGCCGTCAGCCCGACCCGCAGCCGCGCCCCCGGCGGCTCGTTCATCTGGCCGAAGACCATGACGGTCTTCTCGATGACGCCCGACTCCGTCATCTCGTGGAGGAGGTCATTGCCCTCGCGCGAGCGCTCGCCGACGCCGGCGAACACCGAGTAGCCGGAATGCTCGGCGGCGACGTTGCGGATGAGCTCCTGGATGATGACCGTCTTGCCGACGCCCGCGCCGCCGAAGATGCCGACCTTGCCGCCCTTCGGGAACGGCGCGATGAGGTCGATCACCTTGATGCCCGTCTCGAAGATCTCGGTCGTCGTCGACTGCTCGTCGAAGGCCGGCGGCTGGCGGTGGATCGGATCGCGCTCGACACCCTCGAGCGCACCCTTGTCGTCGATCGGCTGGCCGAGCACGTTGAAGACCCGCCCCAGCGTCGGCTCGCCGACCGGCACGCTGATCGGCGCCCCCTGGTCGATGACCTTCGTGCCCCGGGCGAGCCCGTCGGTCGTCGTCATCGCGACCGTCCGGACCCAGTCGTTGCCGAGGTGCTGCTGGACCTCGGCGACGAGCGGATTGCCCGGGCGCTCGATCGTGACGGCGTTGAAGATGCCGGGCAGGTGTCCCGTGGGGAACTGGACGTCGACGACGGGGCCCGTGACGGCGATGACGATTCCCTCGGTCGAGCCCGTCTTCTGCTGCTCGGGAGCGGTCGTGGTGGCGGTGGCCATGGTGGCGGGGCTTCCTCCCAGTGGTGCTCGGGCCCGGCGGACCCGTTCCGGCGCGCTGCCTGACCCGGTCGCGGCGGGCCCGGCGCGGGCACCGCCGGTGCGGGCGTCAGGACGCCTGGGCGCCGGAGGCGATCTCGATCATCTCGCGGGTGATGTTGGCCTGGCGGACCTTGTTGTAGGTCAGCGTGAGGTCGTCGATGAGCTCTTCCGCATTCTCGGTCGCGTTGCGCATGGCGACCATGCGGCTCGACTGCTCGCTGGCGGCCGACTCGAGCACGGCCTGGTACACGCGCGTGGCGACGTACCGGGGCACGAGCTGCTCGAGCACGGCGCCGGGGTTGGGCTCGAAGATGAACTGCCTGCCGGGGATCCCGTGCGTGTCCTCCGAGGGGTGGACCGGCAGCAGCGTCTCGAGCACGGGCCGCTGCGTGAGCGTGGAGACGAACTGGGGGTACACGAGATCCACCCGGTCGTACGTGCCCGACAGGAAGTCGTCGGTGATGAGGCGGGCGAGCGGCAGCACGTCGGCGAACGACGGCCGATCCCCGAAGTTGGGGAAGAACCCCGCGATCGGGACGCGCAACCGGCGCAGCGCGTCGCGGCCCTTGCGCCCGACGGCGACGACCGTGACGTCGCCCTGGTGCTCGGCGATCTCGTGGCCGGCGAACCGGACAACGTTCGCGTTGAGCGCGCCGGCGAGCGGCCGGTCGGTCGTGAACACGACGAGGCACCGCGCGTTGCCCTCGCGCTGCGCGAGGAGCGGGTGCGTCTCGCCGCCGAGGACGCTCGCGACGTCGGCGAGGACCTCGTCGATCTTCTCGCTGTACGGGCGTGCGGCCAGTGTGGCGTCCTGCGCGCGCTTCAGCTTCGACGCGGCCACGAACTGCATGGCCCGCGTGATCTGCTTGATGTTGCGGACCGACGCGATGCGGCGCCGGATCTCCCGCTGGCTGGCCACGCTCCGCCGCTCCTACGCCAGGAAGCCCTGCTTGAACGCCTGGACCGCATCGACGAGGCCGTCCGAGATGTCGTCGCTGAGGACCCTCGTCTCCGCGAGCTTCTGGAGGATCTCCGGCCGCTCACCCTCCAGGTAGCGGTAGAACTCCGGCTCGAACAGCGCGATGCGGTTGGTCGGCACG
>JAKAAV010000368.1 GCA_021802185.1 Chloroflexota bacterium
TCGACGGAGACGGCATCCTCGGCGCGCAGCAGCCCGAGCCGCCTGGCGTCCTCGGCGCCGGTGCTGACCTTCGCCGTGGCGATCGCCTCGAACGCCCGGGCGAACGCCGGGAACGCGTCGCCCCACATGCCACCCGGGTTCGCGGCCGCGGCGCGGCGCGCCATCTCCGTCGAGCCCCCGCCCGCCGGGATGAGCCCCATCCCGAGCTCGACGAAGCCGACGTACGTCTCGGCTGCCGCCTGCGTCCGGTCCCCGGCAACCGCGATCTCGGCGCCGCCCCCGAGCACACGCCCCCGCACCCCGACGACGACCGGGACGGACGCCTGACGGAGCCCGCGCGTCGTCGCCTGGAACCGGCGGGTCGCCCGGTCGAGCACGTCCCACTCGTCGTCCTCGGCCTCCATGAGCAGGAGGGCGACGTTCGCGCCGGCGGAGAAGTCGGCGGCGTCGGTCGCGACGACCAGCGGCAGGCCGCGGTCCTCGGCGATCCCGGTGGCCCGGGACAGCATGTCGATCGTGTCCAGGCCGATGATGTTGAGCTTGCCATGGAGCTCGAGGACCAGCGCGTCGCCGAGGTCGAGGAGGCTCGCCGACGAATTGCCCGCGACCACGCCGTTCCGGGCCCGGGTCCGTCGGAGGTCGACGACGCGAGGCCGGGCCGGCACCGGGACGCGTGCAGGCACAGGCGCGCCCTCGGCTGCCGCCGGCCCCGGGCCCTCCTCGATGCCCGGGGCCGTGGCGCGAGGGAATTCGGAGAGGTCGAGCTGGTGCTCGCCATCCTCGGAGTAGTACCCGCCGGACTCACGTGCCGCCCGCGCGAGCGGGGATTCGCCGAGTCCGGCCTTCGGCAGCTGATCCGCCATCAGCCCGGTGCCGATCGCGTCCCACGTCTCGAACGGCCCGCGCTCCCACGCCATGCCCCAGCGCATCGCCCGGTCGACGTCGGCGAGCGAGCCCGCGATGGACGGCGCGACCCACGCGGCGTACCAGAGGCCACGCACGAGACTTCGCCGGACGAAGGTGGCAGGGACGTCGGACTCCGGCGCCGCCAGGAGCGCCCGCAGGCGGGCCGCCGGATCCGGGAGCTGGCGCGCCGACTCGACGGCCGCGCTCCGCAGCCGGCGTCGCGGCCGGTACTCGAGCGTCTCCAGGTCGAGCGACAGGATCTCGTCGCCGGTCTTCCGGTAGAACCCGCCGCCGGCCTTCGCGCCGAGCAGTCCGCGGGACAGCATCGCCTCGACGACCGGTGGGAGCACGAACAGCGCGCGCTCCGGGTCGTCGTCCGGAACCGCGGCCGCGAGGCTGCGCACGACGGCCGCGAACACGTCGAGCCCGACGAGGTCGATCGTCCGGAACACGGCCGACCTCGGGCGTCCGACGAGCGTCCCTGACACGTCGTCGATCTCGTCGACGCCGAGCCCGAGCTCCTGCCCGATCCGGATCGCGGCGAGGGATGCCTGCGTCCCGAGCCGATTCGCGATGAACCCGGGGGCGTCGCGAGCCACCACGACGCCCTTGCCGAGCACCTCGCCCGCGATCGCGTGCGCCCGCTCGAGCGTCTCGGGTGCGGTCGCAGGCGACGGCACGAGCTCGACCAGGCGCGCGTACCGCGGCGGGTTGAAGAAGTGCATCCCGAGGAACCGCCCCGCGACATCCGGGGGCAGCGCATCGGACATGGCGGTCACTGACAGCGAGGACGTGTTGGTCGCGAGGATCGCGGACCCGCCGAGGACAGGCGCGACCCTGGACAGCAGGCCTCGCTTGACGTCGAGCCGCTCGACGACGGCCTCGAGTACGAGGTCCGCGTCCCTGACGGCGGCCTCGAGCGTTTCGAATCCGGCCGGCCGGATCGCGCGCACGTCATCGGACAGGTAGAGCGGCGTTGGCGCAAGCCGCGCGGCGCGATCGAGGCCGGCTCGCGCCGTCTCCGCGTCGAGATCGAGCAGATCGACGCGGACCGACCGGCCGGCGAGCAGGCACGCGACCTGCGCGCCCATCGTGCCGGCGCCAAGGACGACGGCGCGACGCAGGCGCGGGACGCCGACGCCGGTCGCGCGCGACGTCGTCGTTCGGTGCGGGGTCGCCGTCCCGGTTCCGATCCCCCACCATGCTCCGGCGATCGTCATCTCATGCCTCCGGAAGACGGGATCGCGCGTCCGCTCGGAGCGCGTCGAGGAACAGCGTGCTGAACCGGGCGGCGAAATCGTCGACGCCGAGCGGGCCGTCGGGCCGGAACCACTGGCTGAACCAGTTGCACGACGCGAGGATCATGAAGCCGGCGCTCCGCTCGTCCTCGCACCCGAAGGCGCCATCCCGCATGCCGTCCCGGATGAATTCCCGCCACACGTGCTCGTACGCGTCGCGCTCGGCCACGATCCGGTACCGGCGGTCGGGCGCCAGCGCCTTCACCTCCACCTGCAGCAGCGTCAGCTCGTCCGGCTCGTCCGCCGCGATCCGGAGGTGCGCCGCGACCGCGCGTTCGAGTCGTTCGGCCGGGGCCGCGTCGGACTCGAGGATGGGCCGGACCTCGTCGTTGAACCGGGCCATCGCCGCCTCCACGATCCCGAAGAGGAGATCCTCCTTCGACTCGATGTAGTGGTACAGGCTGCCGCGGTGCATCCCGAGCGCCTCCGCGAGGTCCTGCATCGACGTGCCGTCGTAGCCGTGCTCGCGGAACAGCCGCACCGCCGTCCGCCGGAGCTCCTCCTCCCGAGGCCGGGCGATGCGACGGCTGGACGAGGACGCCGAAGGCCGCCGTGTCCCCGCCTCGGTCGCGGAGATGGCCTGTCCGCTCTCTGCCGCCACGCCGGCTCCCTGTGCCCGCCTCGCTCACGCCGTTGGACGGCGACCAAACGAACGTTCGGTTGACGAAGGATAGCAGCACCGGGGGCCATGTGGCATGCCGTGTGGCTGCCGTGCGGCTGCCGGCAGGGGTCCGGCCCGCGACATGCCGGCGCGGAGACCCGCGCGGCGGCGGCCGGGGGAATGTGCGGTCAATGGCGGGATAAGTCGCAGTAGAGGGCGGAAGCGCAGAGTGGGACCT
>JAKAAV010000369.1 GCA_021802185.1 Chloroflexota bacterium
ACCGTCATCCGCGGGTTCAGCGACGAGTACGGGTCCTGGAAGATGATCTGCATGTTGCGGCGGATGGCCTTCAGGTCGTCGCCGCGGGCCTCGAACAGCCCCTTGCCCCGGAACCGGACCTCGCCCTTCGTCGCCGGAATCAGCCGCAGGACGACCTTCCCGAGAGTCGTCTTGCCGCAACCGGACTCACCGACGAATCCGAGCGTCTCTCCGCGCCGGATGTCGAACGTCACGCCGTCGACGGCACGGACGGCGCCGATGCGCGAGACGCCGAAGAGGCCGCCGCGGATCTCGAAGTGCTTGTACAGATCCCGGACGCTGACGAGCGTCTCCGGCCCGGCGGCGGCGACCGGCTCTTCGCGCTCAAGCACGGCTGCCTCGCTCACCTTTCGACTCCCGCCAGCTGCTCGGCACCCGCCGACTGTCGCCCGGTATCGCCGGCCACCGTCATCCGCGCCGCCTCGATCTCGGCCACGTCGTCGGGGGCGCTCGTGCCGACGGCCGGAGCGGTCCCGGCAGGCGTGAGCCAGCAGCGCGAGACCTGGCCGGGGCGGACCTCCTGGAACGGCGGCGGCGTCTGCTCGCAGACCGGCATGACGTGCGGGCAGCGCCGGGCGAAGAGGCATCCCTTCGGCAGGTTGAGCGGGTTGGGCACGACTCCCTCGATGACGCGGAGCCGGCCCCGTCGCTGCCCGATGCGCGGGAGCGAGCCGAGGAGCCCCTGGGTGTACGGGTGGTGTGGCCGCTCGAAGATCGTGAAGACGTCGCCGGCCTCGACCACCTTGCCGGAGTACATGACGACCACGTCGTCGGCCATCTCGGCGATGACGCCGAGGTCGTGCGTGATCAGCATGATCGACATGCGGCGCTCCTCGCGGAGCTCCTTCATGAGCTCCAGGATCTGCGCCTGGATCGTCACGTCGAGCGCGGTCGTCGGCTCGTCCGCGATCAGCAGCTGCGGGTACGTCGAGAGCGCCATCGCGATCATCACGCGCTGGCGCATGCCGCCCGACATCTCGTGCGGGTACTGCTTCGCGCGCCTTTCCGGGTCGGGGATGCCGACCTTCCGCAGCATCTCGACCGCGCGGTTCGCCGCCTCGTGAGCGCCGATGTCCTCGTGCAGCCGGATCGCCTCCGCGATCTGGTTGCCGGTCGTGAACACCGGGTTCAGGCTCGTCATCGGCTCCTGGAAGATCATCGAGATCGAGTTGCCGCGGATGTCCCGCATCTCGGATTCCGAGAGCCTCAGCAGGTCGATCCGGTCGAGCTCGATCGAACCCTCGACGATCTTTCCGGGCCGCTCGATGAGCCGCATGATCGACAGCGCCGTGATGCTCTTGCCGCACCCCGACTCGCCGACCACGCCCAGCGTGCGGCCCGTGCCGATGTCCATGTTCACGCCGTCAACGGCCTTGACGATGCCGTCCAGCGTCCAGAAATACGTTCGCAGGTTCCGGACCTGCAGCAGTGCGTCCGTCATCGCCGGGCCTACCGTTCGATCCGCTGCCGCGGGTCGAGCGCATCGCGCAGACCGTCGCCGAGGAAGCTCGCGCAGAGCACGACGAGGATCAGCATGATGCCCGGGTAGAACATCAGGATCGGCTCGCGGTAGAAGTACCGCTGCGCGTTGTTCAGCATGTTGCCGAGGCTCGCCTCGGGCGGCGAGATGCCGAAGCCCAGGAACGAGAGTGCCGCCTCGAGCACCACCGAGTCCGCGATGCCGAGCGTCGCAGCCACCAGGATCGGCGCGAGCGCCATCGGCAGCATGTGGCGGAGGACGATCCGCCGCGGGCTCGCGCCCAGCGCGCGGGCGGCCTGCACGAAATCGACCTCGCGAAGCCGCAGGAACTCGGCCCGCACGAGGCGAGCCGCGGTCGTCCAGCCCGCCAGCCCGATGGCGAAGATGATCACCCACACGTTGCCGCCGCCCCAGAACGCGACGAGCGCCACGATGAAGAAGAACGACGGAATCGACAGAACCACGTCGACGAGGCGCATGAGCAGGTTGTCGATGAGCCCGCCGACGTAGCCCGCGATCGCGCCGATCGTCACGCCGATCCCGACGATGATCAGGACGGCGGCGAACCCGATCGTGAGCGACGTCTGGGTGGCTCGCATGAGCCGCACGAACGTGTTCTCGCCCAGGTGGTCGTACCCGAGCGGTGCCGCGAGTGACGCCCCGCGGTCGATCAGGTCGAGGCTCGTCTTCTGGTACAGGTCGCCGGTCAGCGTCGGGATGGTCCAGGAGAGGAGGACGAGGACCGAAAGCAGCACGAGCGCCATGACCGCGAGCTGGTGCTGCATGAAGCGCTGGCGCGCGAGCTGCCAGTACGTCCGGACCGGGATCAGGTCGACCTCGTCGACGACGGCAGGGCGATCGGCGCCGACGCCCGGGACGGGCGCCTGAAGCTGTGCGTTCGTTTCCATCGTGATCCCTGCCTAGTACTTGATGCGCGGGTCGACGACCGCGTAGAGGACGTCGGCGAGCAGGTTGCCGACGATGACCATGAAGCCACCCATCATCGTGAGCGCGAGCACGACCGGGTAGTCGCGCGTGTTGACGCTGCTCACGAGGAGATAGCCGAGCCCGGGCCAGCTGAAGATCGTCTCGGTGATCGCCGCGCCGGCGAGCAGCGAGGGGATCGTGAGCCCGAGCAGCGTGATGATCGGGATCAGGGCGTTGCGCAGCGCGTGGCGGTAGATCACCGCGGACCCGGGCAGGCCCTTGGCCTTCGCCGTGCGGATGTAGTCCTGGTGCATCACCTCGAGCATCGAGGAGCGCATGTAGCGGCTCCACCCCGCGATCTGCTGGATCGCGAGGCTCGCCACCGGGAGCGCGAGATGCCAGATGAGGTTGAGTGGCTGCCCCTCCTGGCCGAACGTGTACTTGCCGAACAGCGGGAACCAGTTGAGCTCGACCGCGAACACGAACAGGAGCAGGAGCCCCAGCCAGAACGAGGGCATCGCGTACCCGATCGTGGCGAACATCGTGATGATCTTGTCCGCCCAGCTGTACTGCCTGACCGCAGCCAGGATC
>JAKAAV010000370.1:0-725 GCA_021802185.1 Chloroflexota bacterium
CTCGCAAGGACCACCCGCGGGACGGACGAACGAGATGCGTGAGTCTGGACGTCCGGAGTGAGCAGGCTGCGGGGTGGGGCCGCCAGGGGATTGGAGCAGACGATGACCAGCGGGGTCTTTGAAGCGAGCGGCCTGCTGCGGGCAAGCACGGCGAGTGCCCTGGAGGAGTTCCTGGGCCGGCAGAGGGGCATCGAGCGCGCCGAGGCGAACGCCGTCTCGCAGACGGTATCCGTCACGTACGACGACGCGAGCGTGACCGCCGATGGCATCCGGACGCTCATCGGGGAGTTCGGGTGCGGGTGCGGAGGCGAGATCGTTCCCTGCAACCTGTGCCGGGAAGACGTGCCGGCCGCCATCGGCCGCGCGGCCCCGCACGGGGCGATCCACGCGCCAGCTGTTGCGCCGGCAGTCGGAGGGGCCGACACGACGGTGGCGGGCCTTCCCGCGGCAGAAGCCGTCGCCCAGGCGACTCCTGCTCCCGTCGACCAGGCCGCGCCCGTGGTCGCACCGCAGGTCGTCGAGCACGCTGCGCACATCGCGCCCGCAGCACCCGCCGGGGACCACGCCGGGCACGCGATGACCGCTGCGCCGGTCGAAGGCGAGATGGCGCAGATGGCCCACGAGATGGGTCACGGCGCCGGCATGAGCATGGCGGACATGGTCCGCGACATGCGGAACCGTTTCCTCGTCGCGTTCGCGCTGGCGATCCCCGTCTTCCTCTACTC
>JAKAAV010000370.1:735-3007 GCA_021802185.1 Chloroflexota bacterium
CCTTGCGACCCCATTCGGTGCCGACTCGAGGATCCTCCTCTTCCTGCTTTCGACGCCCGCGGTGCTGTGGAGCGGGCAGATGTTCTTCGTGGGTGCGTATCGCGCCCTGCGCCACCGCACCCTCGACATGTCCGTGCTCGTCGCGCTGTCGGTCGGCAGCGGGTACCTGTTCAGCGTCGCGGCGACGTTCCTCTTCCGTGGAGAGGTCTTCTACGAGGCGTCGGTCGTCCTCCTGGCGTTCGTCCTGTTCGGCCACTGGCTCGAGATGCGGGCCCGGTCAGGGGCCTCGGACGCGATCCGGGCGCTGCTCGACCTCGCGCCACCGAAGGCCACCGTGATCCGTAACGGCGAGCCCGTCGAGGTTCCGACCTCCGAGGTCGTCCTCGACGACGTGGTGGTGATCCGCCCCGGCGACAAGGTCCCCGTCGACGGCGTCGTGATCGAGGGATCCTCGTCGGTCGACGAGTCGATGATCACCGGCGAGAGCGTGCCCGTGGAGAAGACAGCCGGCTCGAACGTGATCGGCGCGACCATCAACAAGACGGGCACGTTCCGCTTCCGGGCCACCAAGGTGGGCGCGGACACCGCCCTCGCCCAGATCGTTCGCCTCGTGCAGCTCGCCCAGAACTCGAAGGCGCCCGCCCAGCGGCTCGCCGACCGGGCGGCCCAGTGGCTTGTCGCGGCGGCGGTCGTCTTCGGCCTGCTGACGTTCCTCGGCTGGTACACCCTCGGCGGCGCGACGTTCATCTTTGCCCTGACGCTCGCCATCACCGTGGTCATCATTGCCTGCCCCGATGCCCTCGGGCTCGCGACGCCGACCGCCATCATGGTCGGGACAGGCCTGGGCGCCCTCAACGGAATCCTGTTCAAGAACGCTACTGCGCTCGAGCAGGCGTCCAAGGTCGGGGCTGTCATCTTCGACAAGACCGGGACGCTCACCGTCGGCCAGCCGCAGGTGGTGGAGCTGGTGGCGTCCTCCAACCCCGTCGACGAGGACGAGCTCCTGCGCCTCGCCGCTTCGGCCGAGGGCTGGAGCGAGCATCCCCTTGCCGCCGCGGTCGTCGATGCGGCGAAGGCGCGCAGCCTTGCCCTATCCGACGCAACCGACTTCCGCGCAATCCCGGGGCACGGGCTGGAGGCGCGAATCGACAACCGCTTCGTGCTCGTGGGCAACGCGAAGCTCATGGGCGATCGCGCGATCGACTTCGGGGTGTTGCGGTCGCGCGCCGACGAGCTCGAAGGCGCCGGGCGGACCGTGGTGCGAGTGGCGGTCGACGGCGAGGCCGCCGGCCTGATCGCGATCGCGGACGCTGTGCGGCCCACGGCGAAGGAGGCCATCGATCGCCTGCATAACCTCGGCATCCAGGTCGCCATGCTGACCGGGGACAACCGGGCCACTGCGGAACGGATCGCGCGCGAGCTCAGCCTGGATACCGTGTTCGCTGAAGTGCTCCCGGGTCAGAAGGCTGACAAGGTGAAGGAGCTGCAGGCGACGGGCAAGCTCGTCGCGATGGTCGGCGACGGCATCAACGATGCGCCGGCGCTCGCACAGGCCGACGTGGGTGTGGCGATCGGGGCAGGGACGGACGTCGCGGTCGAGACCGCCGACGTCGTGCTCATGAAGAGCGATCCCGTCGACGTGCTCGGGGCGATCGCGCTCTCGCGGGCGACGGTCCGGAAGATGCGCCAGAACCTCTGGTGGGCCGTCGGGTACAACACGGTCGCCTTCCCCATCGCGGCCGGCCTGTTCTACCCGCTGTTCGGGCTCCTCCTGCGCCCCGAGATCGCCGCGATCAGCATGGCCGGCAGCTCATTCCTCGTGGCGGTCAACGCGCTCCTGCTCAAGCGAACGAGGCTCGAGGGGATTCGGCGCTACGGGGCGTCCTGAACCGGCGTCCCGCCCATTCCCGGGGCGTTGCGGTGAAGCCCGGCCGCCGTGCGCGGCGCACGGGAGCCGGGCTTCGGGCTGCGGCTCGAACGCCGCTCCAGACGTCGCGCCCCGAGCCGAGGAGCTCAGGAGTCCGCGCGGTCAGTACACCTGCAGCGGGTCCACAAACCGTCCCCCCATCTCGATCCGGAAGTCGAGGTGCGGTCCGGTAGCCCACCCGGTCATCCCCACCCAGGCGATCGTCTCGCCCTGGGAGACCCTCTGGCCGACGTGCACCGCGACGCCGCGGTTGTGGTTGTACGTCGAGATCATCCCGTCCGGGTGGCTGATCACGACGACGTTCCCGCCCCCGTTGTTCTTCCACCCCGCCCACGCGACCGTGCC
>JAKAAV010000371.1 GCA_021802185.1 Chloroflexota bacterium
CGCCCGCGACTGCGGGCGATCGGCCCCGGGTCGCGTCACAAGCACCTCATGCGCGCCATCGCCGAAGAGACGGGGACCCGGGCGGCGTGTGCCGCCCGGGTCCGAGGTGCCCGCGGTGTGATCGAGGCTCGGCGTGAGCCGAGGGAAGGGCTCAGCCTCAGGCTCAGGGTTTGCGCCAGAACGCGGTCGCGACGTACAGGGGCGCCGCGAGCGGCTGCCCGTTGACGGCGGTGATCCGGTACCACCAGCGGTAGTTGCCGACGTGGTAGCAGGTCGACGAGTACGCCGCGCCCAGGACGGCGGCCGAGGCGGTCGCGGTCGAGCCCTGCGGGATCTTGAGCATGATCGGGGCGCCGAGGTTCGGCTGGGTCCGAGCCCGGACGTCCGGGCACATGGAGGTGATCGTCGCCGGGTACGGGGCGGGCGTGGCCGGCGGCGGCGTCGGGTCGGTCCGCGCGGGCGCCGGGGATGTGCCGGCGTTCCAGAAGGCGGTCGCGGCGTAGAGCGGTTGCGACAGCGGCTGGCCGTTGACGGCGATGACGCGGTACCACCACAGGTAGGTGCCGGTGTGATTGCAGGTCGAGACGTACGCCGAGCCGAGCACCGTGCCGCTCACCGTGGCCGTCATCCCCTGGTCGACGGTGTCGGCGACGTCGGCGATGGCGTTCGGCGAGGTGCGCAGGCGGATCGACGGGCAGGCCGCGGTGACGGTCTGGAGGCTCGCGTACGTCAGGCTCGAGGTGGGCGCGGGGACGGTGGCCTCGATGGCCGCGACCGCGGACGCCGCGTTCACGACGCCGTAGCGGACCGCGATCCCGGTCCGGTGCGCGGAGCCGAACAGCGCATGCTCGATCTGCGAGACCGACGCCGTGGGCCGGACGCTCCGCATGAGCCCGATGATCCCGGCCACGAGCGGCGTCGAGGCCGAGGTGCCGCAGAAGTTCCCGTACGACCCGCCACGCTGCGTGGTCCAGATGCAGCCCGGGGCCGCGACGTCGACCCACGAGCCCCGGTTCGACCACGAGTAGAACCCGCCCGACGTCGTGATCGACGCGACGGAGATCACGCCGCCGAATCCGCCGGGGTAGAAGACCTTCGTGTTGCCCTCGTTGCCGGCCGAGGCGACCACCACGGCGCCGCGGTCGCGGGCGTACGTGATCGCGTCCTGGAACGCCTGGCTCCAGGAGAAGCCGCCGAAGCTCATGCTGATGACCCGCGCGCCCTGGTCGGCCGCCCACGTGATCCCCTGGATCGCGGTCGAGGCGTAACCCGATCCCGAGGAGTTCAGGACCTTCACGGGCAGGATCTCGCAGCTCCAGCAGCCGCCCGCGACGCCGATGCCGTTGTTCCCCGCCGCCGCTGCCACCCCGCTCGACATCGTGCCGTGACCGAAATCGTCGGCGGGCGATGCGTCGCCGTGGACGAAGTCGTAGCCGGGCAGGATCCGCCCGCTGAACTCGGGGTGCGACGCGTCGATGCCGCTGTCGAGCACGGCGATCGTCACGTCCGCGCTGCCGTGCGTCATGCTCCACGCCGACGGGAGCGAGACCTGGTTGTCGGCCGCCCACTGCTTCCCGTAGAGCGGATCGTCGGGGACGAGCTGCGCGTGCGTCTGCTGGTCGTACTCGACTGACACCACGCCCGGCTCGGACGCGACCGTGGCGGCGAGATCTGCGCCGTGGCCGCGACGCGCCGCGGCGACGCGCATGTGCAGCGACGGCACCGCGGCCGGGTGCAGCTGGTCCGGCAGCACGGACGCCGCCGACGCGTAGTCCGCACCGGACCCGTAGGTGACGAGGAGGCGGTCGGACGGCGCGCCGAGGATGGGCGCCCGGTGGGGCGCCGCCGAGACGCTCCCGGCCGACATGACCGCCATCGCGAGCGCCGCACCCACGGCTCCAAGGGCGGAGAGGTGTCGCAGGGAACCGGTGGGTCTGCGCATGACGGCCTCCGCGGCCGGGGACCGAGCGACCGGACCCGCGGCGGTGGTGCCCCGCGCGTCGCCGGACGCAGGCGACCGGATCTCGGTCGCGCGCCACCCCCCGCAGCTCCGATCCGCGCAGGGATCGTGAACGAGACGAGCATCGGCCCGTGACAGAGGGCCGCACAAGGCACGACGGCGTCAATCGGCCGGAACGATCAGGCCAGTCGGCGCCTACGTCGTGGTCCGTAGCCGCGCAGGCGCGGGTCGCCGCGCGCCGGAATCCATCGCTTTCACGCGGGCGGCGGGCAGGTGATCCGGTAGCCGAGCGGGACCTGGGACGGCAGTGCGAACCCGAGCTCCCCCGCGATCGCGACGCGCGCTGAGGCGAACGCGCGCACGAGCCGCGAGGTCAGCCCTGTCGTCGTCTGCCCGCCCTGCTCATCGAGTGCGAGGTCGAGCTCAGCCGCGCGGAGGACGAGCTCGACGAGCCGGGTCGTCGGTGCCACGGACGAGAGATGCGGGGAGACGCCGGCAAGCAACGATTCCGCCTCGTTCGCCGGCTCTGCGAACGTCGCGCTCACTGCGTGGGGCCAGCGTTCGACGCTGGTGAACAACGCGTCCGCCCGCGAGAGGACGGCCGGCAGGCCCACGACGCCCGCCTTCACCGTCGAGGCCGCCCGTCCGTCTACGGCGTCGAGGGTCGTCACGGCACCGGCGAGCGTGTTCGTGAGGTCGCACATCGCCGCGGCGTACTGCGTTCCGGTCGCGACCGGAGACGGCGCCGGTGCGGCGTTCGTGCCGGGCTGGAGCGCGGCTGCGTCGACCCGCTCCTGGGTCGTTGCGCCGCACCCGCTGACGATGGCCACCAGCACGACCAGGCATCCGAGCCATGCTCGCCCGCGCATCCGTCTGTCCTCCTCGCCGTCGCCCGCCGGTCTCGTGTTGCTTGTGCTCGCGCCGCCTGGTCAGCGAACCGCCGGCGTGGTCCCGCGCGCGCCGCCTGGTCAGCGAACCGCCGGCGCGGTGCCGCGCGCCGGTCCCGCCGGCGCGTCCCGCCCGCCGGTGCGCATCCCTCGC
>JAKAAV010000372.1 GCA_021802185.1 Chloroflexota bacterium
ATCGACCGATGCGGCCGCTCGTCGAGGTCGCGCTGCGCACGCTGCTGTTCCCCGGGCACCGACTCGTCGTCGAGCGAGAAATCGCCGAGGCGGTCGGGCCAGGACTCCCGGGCCTCGTCGCCGCCTGGATGGCCGGTCGTGCCGACCTCGGGATCGTGTTCGCCGCCGGCGACGACTCGGTCGGAGGCGCGCTCGGCGACGCGACGCCGGGCCTCGTCGGGACGGCCGCGGCGTCGGGACGGGCGCTCGCCGCGTGCCGGTCCGTCGGCGACCTGCAGGGAGAGGCGCTCGATCTCGCGGCGGCGACGCTCGTCGAGGCGCGTCGGGTGCTCGCCGAGGTCGAGCGACGCGGGCTGGCGGCGGTCCTCGGCCGCGCGAGCGGGCTCGGCGCGCGGGGGCTCGTGCGCGCGTCGGACGGCGATCCGGGCATGGCGTGGGTGTGGGGCCCGGAGCGGGGCGGCGCCGGCACCCGGAGCCGTGCCGGCGGCTCCCGGTGATGGAGAGCCACGCCGGGACGCGGAGCCGCGACTCGCGTGAGCCGTGCCGGCGCGTGTCGGTGATAGCCTGAACCCGTGAGCGAACCGGGCGACCGCGAAACGAAACGGTCCGCCGAGCGGTCGGGTGAGGGCAGGTCGTGGCGCGTGTTCGGATCGCGCCGGCGGCACCCGTCCACGGGTCGGTCAGGAACGACGGGCGCGGCGACGGGCCAGCCGGACGCGACTGACGCGTGGATCCACGGCGGGTCGGGCGGCCGAAGCTGGGCGGTCGGCTGGGGCGACTGGCCCGGGCGGAGCGTGGAACGCGGCCCGGCGTTCCCGTGGGCCGGAGCCATCCTGGTGCTGCTCGGCGCGGCCCTGCTCGTGCACCAGCTGGTCCCCGCGCTCGACGGGTGGGCCCTCGTCACGCTCGGGCTCGGGGTCGTGCTCTTCGGCGCATGGGTGACGGGCCGTTCCGGGCTGGCGCTGTGGCCCGGGATGCTGCTGCTCGGCTACGGGGTCGCGCGACTGCTCGTCGGGCTCGGGGTCATCACGGGCAACGGCTGGACGACGATCGGGATCGGCGTCGGGTTCGCGGCCGGATGGCTCGCCACCCGGACGAGGGGACACGCGGGATCGTGGTCGCTCGTCCTCGCCGGCCTGTTCGTGCTGATCGGGCTCGCACAACTCGTCGCGGAGCTGCCGCAGCTCGTCGGTCTCGACGCGTACGTCGCGCCGGCGATCGTCATCGCGCTGGGGATCGTGCTGATCGTCGCCGGACGGAGGCGCCCGGCGCGGTTGTAGCCGGCACCCCAGGGCGCTTGCCGCGGCGACTGCGCGGATGCGGCCCAGTTGGTCGCCGTCTTCAGGCCGTCGCGCCCGAGCCGTCTGGTTGGCTGGATGGTCGTCCTTGGGCAGACGCGGCCGGGTCGGTCGCCTTCGTCGTCAGGCCGTCTGTTCGATCGCCGCGTCGACCGCTGATCGCATCGCTGTCGCGATCTCCCGCACCTGCTCGTCGGTCACGACGAACGGCGGCCCCACCATGACGATGTCGCCGTCGACGCCGTTCGCGTTGCCCGTTCCCGAATAGAACAGGACACCCGCGTCCCGGCCCGCGGCCAGCGTGCGCTCGGCAACCTGCCGCGACCGCGGGAACGGCCGCTTCGTCTCGCGATCGGCGACGAGCTCGATGGCCGCCATCAGGCCCGCCGACCGGATCTCGCCGACGTGCGGATGGTCGTCGAACGCCGCGTGCAGCTCGGCCGCCAGGAGGTCGCCCTGCCGCGCCGCCGCCGACACCAGGTCCTCGGCCCGCAGGATCCGCAGCACCTCGCGCGCGACCGCGGCCCCGACGACCGAGTGCGAGTACGTGAAGCCGTGCACGAACGGCCCCTTCGACCGGATCGTCTCGAAGACGTCCCGGTCCGCCGCCACCAGGCCGAGCGGCCAGTACCCGCCCGTGGCGCCCTTCGCCGCGACCACGATGTCCGGGCGCACGCCGAAATGGTCCATCGCGAACCAGCGGCCCGTCCGACCGAAGCCCGTCATGACCTCGTCGGCGATGAGCAGCACGCGATGCCGGCGGCAGACCTCGGCGATCGCGGGCCAGTAGCCGCGCGGCGGCGAGACGGCGCCGAGCGTCGCGCCGACGATCGGCTCGGCGACGAACGCGCAGACCTCGGCTGGACCGGCCGTCGAGATCACGCGGTCGAGCTCCGCGGCGGCGTCCTCGGCCGTCCCGAGCGCGTGCGCGTCGGGCTCGCCGGCTCGGTACGGGTATGCCGCGCTGACGTGCCGGAACCGGCCGAGCCAGCCCTCGTACGGCCGCCGGAGCGGCTTGCGGCCGGACAGGTCGAGCGCCCCGAGCGTGTTGCCGTGATAGCTGCCCCAGCGCCCGATGACGATCTGCCGGCCGGACTCGCCGCGCGCCATGTGGTACGCCCGCGCCATCTTCAGCGCGGTCTCGGTCGCCTCCGAGCCGCCGCTCACGGGGTAGATCGCGGGCTCGTCGAGGGGGAGGAGTGGACCGAGCTCGGCTGCGTATGCCTCCAGCGGTTCGCTCGTGAACGCCGACCCGTGCGCGAAGGCGATTCGGCCGGCCTGGTCGGCCATCGCGCGCGCGACCGACTCGCGCCCATGCCCGACGTTGACGACGATCGCCCCGCCGGCGGCATCGAGGTATCGCTTCCCGTCCGCGTCCCAGATCTCGGCGCCCTGCCCGCGGACGGCGATCGGGAGGGGCCGGGTCAGCACGCGCGAGAAGACGCGTCCGGGTGCCGTGGCCTCGGGGACGTGGCGGCGTTCGGTGGCGATCTCGTCGGCGGTCATGTGGTGATGCTACCGGGTGAGGAGGCGGCAACGTGGCGACGTTGGAGCGCGGCGGAGGCGGCGGGGCGGGCGTGTGCCCCGAGGCGCCGGTCGGGCGATGTACGGCGACGAGGCGGTGAGGAGGGCGATGTACGGCTACGCGGCGGCGGGGCCGGGCGCGTACCCCGAGGCGCCGGTCGGAACGGCAGCGATGTG
>JAKAAV010000006.1:0-14024 GCA_021802185.1 Chloroflexota bacterium
CGCATGTTCGTGGCCGGGCTCAACCGGATCGGCCTCCCGACCCCCGACCCGCGCGGCGCCTTCTACGCCTTCCCCGACATCTCCGTGACGGGCCTGTCGAGCGAGGAGTTCGGTGAGCGGCTGCTGTTCGAGGAGCATGTCGCGGTGGTGCCGGGCGACTCGTTCGGGCCCTCGGGCGCGGGCCACGTGCGGGCGTGCTACGCGACGAGCTACCAGCAGCTCGAGGAGGCGCTCGTCCGGATCGATCGCTTCGTGTCGAAGGTCGTGAGCGGGACGGGAGCGGCGGCGGGCTCGGCCGGCTCGCCCACCGGAGGTTCGTCGGGGACGACGCATGGCTGAAGCCGCCGCGCAGGCGCGGACAGGCCCGGGCGCGGTCGCCTGGGAAGCCGTCATCGGCATCGAGGTCCACGCGCAGCTTCGGACGGCCTCGAAGATGTTCTGCCCGTGCCCGGCTGACCTGCGCGACGCCGGGCCGAACAGCCACACCTGCCCGGTCTGCCTCGGGATGCCCGGGACCCTGCCCGTCATCAACCGGCGTGCCGTGGAGCTCGTGCTCGCGACCGGGCTGGCGATCGAGGCGGAGATGGCCGCCGTCACCCGCTGGGACCGCAAGAACTACTTCTACCCTGACCTGCCCAAGGGCTACCAGATCAGCCAGTACGACCTCCCGCTCGCGGTCCGCGGCCGGCTCACGTTCGACACGAACGACGGACCGTTCACGGTCCGGATCCGGCGCGCGCACCTCGAGGAGGACACGGCGCGACTGCAGCACACGACAGACGAAGTGGGCCGCCGCATCAGCCTGGTCGACTTCAACCGCTCCGGGCTGCCGCTCATGGAGATCGTCACCGAGCCCGACATCCGCACCGCCGAGCAGGCACGGCGCTACGCGGAGGAGCTGCGGCTGCTGCTGCGCACGATCGGCGCCTCGGACGCGGAGATGGAGAACGGGCAGATGCGGGTCGAGGCGAACGTCTCGATCCGGCCCGCGGGGTCCGACGGGTTCGGGGTCCGGACCGAGGTCAAGAACATGAACTCGTTCCGGGCCGTCGAGCGGGCCATCGGACATGAGATCGAGCGGCAGGCGGCCGTGCTCGACGCCGGGGGGACGCTCGTCCAGGAGACGCGCGGCTGGGACGACGCGCGCAACGAGACGTACGTCATGCGCTCGAAGGAGGACTCCGAGGACTACCGCTACTTCCCCGAGCCCGACCTCCCGCCGCTGCGGACCGACCCCGCCTGGCTCGAGGCGATCCGGTCCGGCCTGCCCGAGCTCCCGTCGGCTCGGCGCGCGCGCTACGTCGCGGCCCTCGGCCTCACGTCGTACGACGCGGGCGTGATCGTGGCGGAGCCCGCGGCGGGCGCGCTGTTCGAGGACGCGCTGTCGGCGGCGGCGGCGCTGCTGGCGGAGCGACGCCCGGCCCCGAAGGCGCTCGCAAACTGGGTCACCGGCGAGTACCTGCGGATCGCGAAGCAGCGCGGCGACGGGGTGCACGCGTCGGGCGGGGAACTGGTGCGGCTCGTGTCGATGGTGGGGGAGGGGCGGCTCTCCGGCACGAACGCCAAGGAGGTGTTCGCGCGCCACGTCGAGACCGGCCAGCAGGTCGAGGGAATCGTGTCGGGGATGGGCCTCACGCAGATCTCGGACACGGCGTCGCTCACCGCGGCGATCGACGAGGTGATCGCGGGAAACCCCGCCGCGGTGGCGGACTACCGCGCCGGGAAGGAGCAGGCGATCCGGTTCCTGGTCGGGCAGGTCATGAAGGCCACGCGGGGGCAGGCGAACGCGGCGGTCGCGCAGCGGCTGGTTCGCGAGCGGCTGGAGGAGGGGGCATGAAAGGGTTCGTCCGCGTCGCGCCGGAGGTCGCCGCGCGCGACGTCTCGGCGAGTGGCGCGTCCCTGCACGGCGCGCGACGTGCAACCCGGCAGGGGACGGCGCGGCGACGTCGCGGGGGACATGCCGGCCGCCGGGGGACGGCGCCGCGATGAGCGTCGTCAACGTCGTCCTGTGGGTGGGAGGCGTCGTCCTCGTCGCCGCCGCGTACGTCCGCGGGGTCCCGTACTGGCGGCGCTACCAGGCGCTCCGCGCGCAGCAGGAGAACGTGCGGCGGTACGAGTCGTGGCGGGGCCGGCCGACGGAGCCGGGACGGTCGAGCGCCGACCTCATGGAGGACGAGCTTCGCCGGCGGGCGCAGCCGTGGATCGCGGCGGGGGTCATCGGGCTCGTGATGATCATCGCGGGGTTCGCCGTCCACTGACGGCGTGGAGGCGCCGCGGCCATTCGACGGCCTCCACGCCGGACGCGACCGCGCGGTGGCTCCCGCACTCGGTCTGCCGCCCCCGGCCTCAGTCGCCCGCCGCGCGCATCGCGCGGTGCTCGATCTTCATGCAGTGGTCCATCACGACCCGCAGGCCCG
The DNA here is from genome assembly GCA_021802185.1 of Chloroflexota bacterium. Taxonomy (GTDB): domain Bacteria; phylum Chloroflexota; class Limnocylindria; order Limnocylindrales; family CSP1-4; genus JAJYNJ01. The sequence goes on from JAKAAV010000006.1 coordinate 2,418, forward strand.
CCTCGGACGCGATCCGGGCCGCCTCCGGGCTGATCACGCCGAGCTGCATCCACAGGGTCCGGGCGCCGGTGTCGATCGCCTCGCGCGCCACGTCCGGGGCTGCGTTCGGGCGCCGAAAGACGTCGACGACGTCGAACGGTCCGCCCGCCGCGACCGCTGCCGCGAGGTCGGGATAGGCGGTCCGGCCGAGGATCGTCTCCTCGCGGGGATTGATCGGCACGCAGTCGTACCCGACGTCGAGCAGATACTGCATGACGCCGTGCGACGGACGCGCGGGGTCGTTCGACGCGCCGACGATCGCCACCCGGTGGGAGGAGCGCAGGATGTCGCGAGCCTCCTCGGACGACGCCACGGGCACGTCCCCCTCGCCCGCGCCGCCGCCTCCGTCGGGCTCGGCGCTGCCCGCGTCGCCCCCGTCGGCGACGCCCCCGTCGGCTCCCATCGTCCGCGGATCCAGGTCCTCGGTCATCGTCTCACCCTCCGAATCGGCTTGCCGCGAAGCGGGCCGCGCGGCCCATTGGTGCTTCGCCCGCCCGTCGCGGGTGCGCCAGAGCATTGCACGGCCGTCGCGCGCACGCGCATACTGGCGCGGCACCACGTCCTCGGCCGGAGCGTGCGGCGGTGGACGAAGGCGGGGGAACCTTGGTCCGAGAACAGCCTGGTGCGGACTGCGGTCGCGCGGGAATATACCGGGCGACAAAGTGGGAGGAAGAACCCTTGCGAACGATACGCGTCGGCCTCGCAATGGCAGTCGCTGCGTCGATCCTGTTCGCCGCATGCGGCTCCGGCGCGACCACGGCCCCCTCGGCGGCGGCTCCATCGGTCGCCGCCCCCTCTGCCGCGGCATCCGCCGCGGCCTCGGCTCCGGCGTCGGCAGCGGCGTCGGCAGCGGCGAGCCAGGCGGCCGTCGTCAGCCCCGGCGCGAGCGCGTCGGCGAGCTGCGTGGCCCAGGACCCGAACCTCAAGGTCGGCCTCGTCACCGACGTCGGCGGCCTGAACGACAAGAGCTTCAACCACCTCGCGTACGTCGGCCTGCAGCGCGCGCAGTGCGAGCTCGGCGCGACCGTGGACGTCATCCAGTCGAGCGAGCAGTCGCAGTACGTGCCGAACCTGACGACGTTCGCCCAGAAGGGCGACAGCCTCGTCATCGCGGTCGGGTTCCTCATGGCGAACGCGGTCTACACCGTCGCGAAGCAGTACCCGAACGTCAAGTTCGCCGCCATCGACACCGCGCCGGCTGACGCCAAGGGCAACACCGTCAACCTGCCGAACGTGGCCAACCTGTTCTTCCACGAGCAGGAGTCGGGCTACCTCGTCGGCTACATGGCCGGCCTGATGGAGAAGGGCAAGGTCGGCAAGGCGACGACCAACACGATCAGCTACATGGGCGGCCTGTCGATCCCGCCGGTCAACCGCTACATCGCCGGCTACATCGCGGGCGCCAAGGCGGCCGACCCCGGCATCACCATCATCGGCGGCTACTCGCAGTCGTTCACCGACCAGACGATCGGCAAGAGCATCGGGCTCAACCACATCTCGCGCGGCTCGTCGATCCTGTTCCAGGTGGCCGGCGCGAGCGGCCTCGGCTACCTCCAGGCGGCCGTCGACAAGGGCGTCTACGGCATCGGCGCCGACGCCGACCAGAACTACATCGCGCCGCAGACGATCATCACGAGCGCGATCAAGAAGGTCGACGTCGCCGTGTTCCTGACCATCCAGAACGTCAAGAACAACTCGTTCAAGGGCGGCGACAACGAGTTCTCGATGCAGAACGATGCCACGGGCTTCGCGACGCCCAACAGCGCGGTCCCGGCGAGCATCGTCCAGCAGGTCAACGCGATCGCCGACCAGATCAAGAGCGGGCAGATCGTCCCGCCGACCACGATCCCCAAGTAGCCGGGCCGCGACGGAGCCCGGCGAACTTGGCGCTCGCCGGGCTCCGCCAGGATCAGGCCGCGGGAGACGGTGCCGCTATCTGCTACCGCGACGACGGATGCGGGATGCACGGCACGAGCTCCGTGGCCGTGATGCTGTTGCACTTGGATCTCGTGACACGGCCGAAGCGCTGACGCTCAGGCAGACTCCTGCCGTCGAAGCTCGCCGCGTTCGATGTCCAAACGGTGCGACGAGCGCGAAAGCGCGATGCTCGGAGCCAGGACGCCGAGGCCGACTCCCGCAAGAAGTGCGAGGGGCACGCGGAAACTGCCGGTGGCATCGCGGAGGCTGCCGAGCACAACCGGACCCAGCGCGGACAACTCGTACCCGACGAGGAGCATGAAGGCGGCGATCGCGCCCGCGGTCGCCTCGTCCTCAGCAACATCGATCGTGAGTGCGAGCAGCAGGGGATAGATCATGCCGTTGCCGAGTCCCATGACCATGGTCGCGAGCGGGGCGATGCCTGGATCGATCGCGAGCGCGGCGCTCCCGACAGCGATGGCGCACGCGCTGAGCGCAAGCTGCCGCCCTCGGTGCAGGCGCCCGGACAGGGCAATGACGGATATGTTGCCGACGATCGTCGCGCCGTTGAGCAGCGCGATGAGTCCTCCGGCATCCGCCGCCGACCATCCACGCTCGACGAATGCGGCCGGGAGCCACGCGTTCGCCCCCCAATAGACGATGCCCTGCAACCCGTAGGCCAGCGCGAGGGTCCATGCGATCGGGCGACGCCAAACGTGCGGATGGGAGCCGCGACGTTCGTCAACGCGGCGCGGCACGGGGCGCACCAGGAAGAGCCAGGCGGCCGCCGGCACCATGCAGACGAGCCCCATCAGCAAGACGGCAGGGCGCCACCCTCCGAGGTCGAGGGCGATCGGGCCGGCGATGGCGGCCGCGAAGGTGGCGCCGACAACGATCCCGGTAGCGGACGCCGCCGCTGCGATGGTCGTTCGATCCGATGCGGCGCGGAGCTTGCCGACGTATGCGGGAAGGGCGCCGGTGGCCCCGGTCGCCACGCCGACGGCGACCGTGAGTGCCACGACCTCGAGTGCGGATGCCGCTGCGCCGCGAAGCGCACCCGCGACGGCGATCACAAGGAGTCCGAGTGCCACGGCTGCCCTGTCGCCAAGCCGAGTGGCGACGTATGGCCCGAGCGGGGCGAAGAGGCCCATGCACACGACAGGTATCGTCGCCAGCAGCGCGACGAACGCATGCGGCACGCGGAGATCCGCGGCCATCGCGCCCGCGATGGGCCCGATGCCGATTATGGCCGGCCGGAGCGCGAGCGCGGCGATGAAGAGCGGCAGCGCAGGATCGCCCGGCGCCGGATGAAGCGCGGTCCGAAGCCGGGCGGCCGCGAGCCGACCCGCGGTCGACGCCACGGTCAGTCGGCCGTCTGTCCCCGCAGGACTCGGCCGAGGATCTGCCCAACGAGTGAATCGGGGATGTCGCTGCGGATGGCGACGCCCGAGCCTGTCGCAAGCACCCAGCGAGTACGTCCGCGTAGTCGCTTCTTATCGGCGGCCACTCGGGTCATCACCGCCTCGACATCTACCTCGACGCGGTCGCACCCGAGCTGAAGCTGATCGAGCACCGTCACGCCGCGTTCGGCGAGCGCGGGCGGCGTGATGCCGACCTCGACGCCGATCGCAAGGGCTGTTCGCAACCCGTAGGCAACTGCCTCGCCGTGCAGTAGGCGGTAGTCCATCGCCGCCTCGAGCGCGTGACTCACCGTATGGCCGAGGTTCAGCGCGACGCGCGGGCCGGCGAGGTCGCGCTCGTCGGCGAGGACGGTGCGCAGCTTGGCCAGCGCGCACCGCTCGACGATCTCCGGGAGATCCGCTTCGCCGATTGGGGAGCGCGATGGCGCGTCGCTCGCCGCAGCCTCGATGAGCGTGAACAGCTCTGCATCTCCGAGCAACGCGTACTTCAGGACCTCAGCGAACGCCGCGCGCCGCTCGCGCGAGGGCTCGTCGCGCAGCAGGTTCACGTCGAGGACGATGCCTGTGGGCTGATGGAACACGCCGACGAGGTTGCGACCGAGGTCGAGGTTCACCGACCCTTTGCCGCCGATGGCGAGGTCCACCTGGCCGAGCGTGGTGGTCGGCACGGTGACGAGCGGGACGCCGCGCAAGTAGACGCCTGCCGTGTACGTCGCCGCATCGCAGATTCGATCATCGCCGACCGCGACGATCGCCCCCCGCCGCGCGAGCCGAAGGTTCGCGAGTTCGCGGAGCGTTCGGAACTGCGACGAGAGGGTTTTCGCACGTTCCCCAGGCGGAACGATGACGACGTCGAACCGTGCGTCGATGGCTCGCATCGCGCTCGCGATCCGGTCGCCCAGATCAGCCCAGACGCGGCGCTCGGTCAGGATCGCGGCGCGCTCGCCGGGCAGACGCAGGAGTGCGTCGGCAATCCCGCGAGCCACGATGTCGTCCCCGATTTCCAGAAGCCCGACCCCCGTGTCGGCGCGGGCGACGAGAGTGCCGCTCGGCTGCGCCTGCCTGAGGAGGCGCTCGACCTCATCCGCCAGCCGGCTCGTCGGGAGCGTCGCATCGAGCCGCACGCCGGCTCCGAAGTACCACTCCATGGCCTCCCCGTGGGCGCCGAGGGCGGTCAGGGGCCCCGGGCCGGGCAGGGTTGCCAGGGGAGGGGCGGCCCGAAGGCGGCCGACGAGGCGTGTGGGCGGCGCGTCGAGCCAGGCGACCAGGCGCCCGCTGTACAGCTCGTGGCGAAGCCGGGTTCGTGTGAGGGCGCCATCGGCGATGAACACGCGCGGGGAACCCGACTCGACCGTCCACGGGCCCGTCGTCGTGTCCGGCGCCCCGACGTGCGCGGCCAGCACCGCGTCCACGTCCACGAGGTCCCAGCCGTGGCGTCGACCGAGGTCCCGGGCGACGGCCCGGGTGCCGCTCCCCGCCGCGCCGACCAGCACCACGTCCACGGTGAACCTATGCGCCGCTGACGGCGGGTGCGGCGGCGCGCGCCTCCATCGCGCGGGTCAAGGCCACCACCATCTCGTCCACCGGAGCAGGCCTGTCGAACCACAGCTCGAACGCCCGCGCTCCCTGGTGCACGACCATCGGCTCGCCGTTGGCGGTCTCGGCGGCACCGGCTGCGCGAGCGTCGCGCAGGAGTCGCGTGTCCCGAGGGCTGTACACGACGTCGAACACTCGAAGGCCCGAGGGCAAGAGCGATGCCGGGACCGGCGAGTCGTCCGAGTTCAGGCCGACTGAGCTCGCGTTCAGCAGCAGGTCAGCGCGCGTCAGCTCGTCGCCGAGCGAGCGGTCGTCGAGGGGTCTGGCAACGAGCTGCGTCGTCGCCGAGACTCCCGAGAGGTCATCCGCCAGGCGCTTCGCCCGATCGACGTGTCGGTTGTACACGACGACCCTGCCAAACCCGGACCGGATGAGACCGTACGTCGCGGACCGACCCGTGCCGCCGGCACCGATCACGACCGCCGTGCGCGCGGTCTGCTCGCGGCCGCCCATGAGGATGTCAATCGTGCGCTGTACCCCGTAGGCGTCCGTGTTGTGCCCAACGAGGCGCGTCCCCTCGCGGGTGACGGTGTTCACGGCGCGGATGGTCGCCGCATCCTCGTCGAGGCCGTCCAGCAGGCGAACGACAGCCTCCTTGTACGGCATCGTGACGTTGCATCCAGCGAACTCGCCGTCGCGGACCCGATCGAGCGCACGCGAGAGATCGTCGGGCGGAACGTCGTGCAGCTCATACCTTCCGTCGATCCCTGCGGCCGCCATTGCGGCCTCCTGCATCGCCGGCGAGAGCGACTGGTGGAGCGGGTGTCCGAAAAGGGCAATGCGGATGCTCACGCTGTCAGCTCCAATGTTCGCCAAAGCATGACGGGTTACGCTCGTTCGCGCCGAGCCTGACGGCTGCTCGATGCGCGTCCAAGGGGCGGAGTAGCTGCTGCGCGGCCCGCGTCACGTGGAGATGACGGTCGCGCTCACGCGTGCTCCTCGGGTGTCGGCTGATCGGCCGACGATGCGTCTCCGCCGATACCCTGCTGTCCGGTTGGCGGCCCGTCGTACGTGGCGAGCGTCGGCAGGATGAGCCGCATGGGTCGTTGCCGGAGCGACTCTTCAACGATGTGCGCCGAGAGTCCCGCCGCCCGGGACAGGGCGAAAGCGAAGTCGCCGTAGGCGGGATCGAGCCCCAGGGCGGTGAGCGCCGCGGCGAGGGCGCCGTCGATGTTCACCGCGACGGATCGCCCGGCATGCCGACCGACCGCGACCGCGAGTGCGCGAACGCGTTCGACGGGCGCGGCGGAACGCCCCTGATCGGTCACCATCCGGAGCAGCCGTTCGGCACGGCGGTCAACCGAGTGCCACCGGTGCCCGACGCCCGGAATGCGACGCCCGGCGGCACGTTCACCGGCGAACACGGCGCTCCCCCATTCGTCCGCGTCGGTGACGTCCGGAAGTGTCGCCAGGAGACGCATGGCGCTTGTCACGGCGGCGCCGTGCAGCGGTCCGAATGCTGTGATCCCGGCCGCCAGGCTCGTCATGGGTGGCGCCCCGGTCGACGTGACGGTGCGAGCGACCAGAGCCGACGGCGCGAGCGGCCCGTGGTCGATGGCGGCCACAAGACACGCGTCGAACAGGGCGGCGTCGTCGTTCGTCGGTTCCCGTCCCGTCCACAGCCGCAGGACCATCCCCGCGTAGGTCTCGCGCCCGATCGCGGCGTCGAGCGCGAGACCACGGATGTAGATGCGCTCCTCGTCAGTCGCCGTGATGGCCGACCGCCAGGCCTCTGCCTCCGCGCCGCGACCCGCTGCGCGGCCCTCGTGGATCGCTCTCATGGCCGTCCTCCGAACACGACGAAGTGCTCCTCGGTCAGTTCCCGGAGTGTCGACCGTGGGTCCTCACGGCCGATGCCCGAGTTCTTCACCCCTCCGTACACGAAAGAATCCAGCCGGAAGTTCGACGAACGGTTGATCAGGATGGACCCTGCCTCCAGTTCCGCGGCCGCCCGCAGCGCTCGGTCCAGCGAGCCCGTGAAGACGCCGAACTGCAGGCCATAGGCCGTCTGGTTCGCGAGCGCGTAGGCCTCGTGGTCGTGCTCGTAGGTCAACACGACTGCCACAGGACCGAAGATCTCCTCGTCGACGACGCGCATCCCCGGATGCGTGCCGGTGAGCAGGGTCGGGCGCAGCGTGGCACCGGACCTCGTGCCGCCTGCGACAGTCTCGGCCCCTGCCTGCACGGCCTCGGCGACCCAATCGCACACTCGTGCGGCTTCATGCTCGGACACCATTGATCCGATGTCCGTGTCCGGGTCGAAGGGATCGCCGACACGCAGCGCGCGGACCTGGTCGGACAGCAGGGTGACCAGAGCGCCAGCTACGGAGGCGGGCGCGATGATCCGCTGCACGGAGTTGCAGCTCTGGCCGCTGTTCGAGTACGCCCCCCTGACACATGCCCGGGCGGCCGCAGCGAGATCGGCGTCCTCGAAGATCACGTTCGCGCTGTTCCCGCCCAGCTCGAGGACAAGCTTCTTCATCGGCGCCGCGTGCCAGATCGCCTCAGCCGCGGTACGGCCCCCGGTGAACGTGATCGCTGCCACGTCTTCGTGCGAGACGAGCGCCAGGGCGACGTCCGAGGATCCGATCAGGAGGCCGATCCCTTCGGGCGGCGCCCCGGCCTCAAGTGCGAGCTCGACGAGCTGCGCCGCAGTCACGGGAGCGGCCGAGGCCGGTTTGACGACGACGGCGTTGCCCCCGATCAGGGCCGGGCCAAGCTTGTGCGCCAGCAGGTTCAGCGGCGCGTTGAACGGGGTGATCGCCACCACCACGCCGACCGGGCGCCGGTGGGTATATGCCCATAGGCCCTCTCCTGCAGGGGTGGTGTCGGTAAGGACCTGCTCGCCGGCGAGGAGCTCCGCGGCCCGCGCCGAAACCCGCAGAGTATCGGCCGCCCGCACGGTCTCCCGCCTCGTTTCTCGAAGGGGCTTGCCCGTCTGCCATGTCATTGTCAACGCGAGCCGCTCCGCGTCCCGCTCGACAAGGGCGGCGAGGCGTTCCACGATCGCGACGCGGACGTGGAGCGGCATCGCGGCCATTTGCTGGGCACCGACGAGCGCGGCCGCCATCGCGGGCTCGACCTCCCTCACCGATGACTCGAGCACCGGGCCCGCGAGTGACGTATCGAAGGGAGCGCACTGCATTCGCTCGGCGCCTCCATCGAGGACGGTACCGCCGATGCGGGAACGTCCGAGCCGGGCGGCCTCGGCTGGGCCTACGGACCGAGCGGGATGGACAGCGTCCGTCATTCGGCCGCCATCTGGTAGATCCGCTCGATGTCCCACGCGCCGGGCGTCGGTACGGGCGTGTTCTGCATGGGCACGTCGATTACCGCTGGACGGTCGCCCGCGATCGCGGCTTCGAGCGCCCCCGCCAACTCCTCCGCCCGCTCGATCCGCACCCCCGCTGCGCCACACGCCCTCGCCCACGCCGCGAAGTCCGGCGAGTACGGGTCGCCGTCGAGCCGGAACTCGGTGCCGTAGCCCGTGTCGTAGTGCTTGCGCTCGAGACCGGCGATCGTACCGAACGCGGAGTTGTTCATGACGACCCAGACGGGAGCCACGCCCATCTCGATCGCCGTCGGGACGACGCTGGGATTGGAACCGAACGCGCCATCGCCAACGAGCGCGATCACGGGCCTGCCTTTCGTGGCCGCGGCGACTCCGAGCGCCGCGGCGGGTCCGAAGCCCATCGTCGAGAAGCCGCCCGGGGTGAGAAACGACGACGGGTCATCGATCGGGTACTGCTGTGCCACGCCGTTCTTGTTCCAGCCCACGTCCGTGACGAGGATCGCCTGCGGCGCGACGCGGCGGACGTCGGCCAGGATCCGCTCCGGCAGCAGTGGATAGGCGTCCGACGTCCTGTTCGTCGCCGAATCCTCGAGGAACTCCACGCGCTCGCGCTGGATGCGCGCCCAATCGAATCCGTGACGGACGGGTTCCAGCCGTCCGGCGGCTGCCGCGATTCGCCGAAGCGCCGTCCCGGCGTCGCTGACCGCGGCGATTGACGCCGGATAGTTGCGCCCGGGCTCCGATGGGTCGATATCGATGTGGATCAAGCGGGCCGGCGGAATCCTGAAGGTGATTCCTGGCTCCCAGCTGCTCGCGTCGGTCTCGGGGAATCGAGTCCCGACGGCGAGAATGACGTCCGCTTCGGTCGCCATCCTGTTGGCGACCGGGCTCCCCCAGAACCCGATCATGCCGATCAGTTGCTCGTGGTCCGGCGGCAACACGCCGGAGCCCATCAGCGTGTGCGCCACTGGCAGCCCGAGGACCTCTGCCACGCGGCGGACCTCGCGGGTGGCGTTCCGCGTGCCTCCGCCTGCGACGAAGAGCGGACGCCGGGCGTGCGCGAGCGCGAGCGCCACGGCTTCGGCAAGCTCGTCCGTGATGGTCGGCGGTTCGACCGCCGACGCGGGCCAGACATCGGCGTCCAGCGGTTCCGCCAGCACGTCCATCGGGATCGAGACGAGGACCGGTCCTGGCCTGCCGGCGAGCATGGTGTCCCAGGCGCGTGCGAGGATCCGTGGGAGCTGGTCCGTCCTCGTGGTCCGCCATGCGCGCTTCACGAACGGCTCATACACGCTCTTCTGATCGGCGTCGCGCCGCAGGTTCATCTCCTGGTGCGGTCCCCGACCCTCGAGATAGGTCGGCACGTCTCCGGCGATGACGAGCAACGGCACGGAGTCGAACGCGGCCGTCGCGACCGCGGTGGTCGCATTCGTGAGGCCCGGTCCTACGTGGGTGAGCAGCACGCCCGGGCGACCTCCCGACCGCGCATATCCGTCCGCCGCGTGACCCGCCACCTGCTCGTGCCGCGCCGTGACGAATCGCGGCCGGCCACGCCGCTCGAGTGCCGCGAGCAGCGAGATGTTGGTGTGCCCGCACAATCCGAAGACCAGGTCGACACCCCGGTCGTCAAGGAATGCTGCCACGTGGTCCGCCACGGTAGCCGTCATCTCGTCCTCTCCAGCTGTTCCCCGATCTCGGCGAGCACGTCGGCGGTGTCCTGGCCCACGTCGCGGCCCAGCGTCGGGACCCAAGGTGGCATCCGGGACAGCTTCGGCACGATACCCGGCGTCAGGACGGTGCGCTCCAGCCTCTCGTCCTCGACTGCCGCAAGCATGTCTCGCGCTTGGAACTGCGGCTCGTCGACGATGTCCGCGATGCTGTTGATGCGGCCGACTGGAACGCGCGCATGGCGGAGCGTGGCAAGCACATCGGCGGACGGTCTGGACACGGTCCACGTCTCGATCGCCGCGTCGAGTTCGTCCGCGCGGCGCACCCGCCCTGGGTTGCGCTGCAGTTCGGGGTCGTCGCGCAGGTCGGGCCGGCCGATGATGCCGGCGAGCGTCTTGAACAGCGGCGTGCTGTTGGCGCCGATGACCACGTAGACTCCGTCGGCACAACGGTACATGTTCGTGGGGGCGGAGTTGTGGGCGATGTTGCCCGTCCGTTCTCGCACGACACCGTGATAGCTGTACTCGGGGAGGACGCCCTCGAGGAGGCTGAATACGCTCTCTGCGAGCGCGACGTCGACGACTTGGCCCACGCCGCTCCGCTCCCGCGTCCGCAGCGCCAGGAGCGTCCCGATCACGGCGTACAGGGCGGCGATGGAATCGCCAAGGCTCAGGCCGACACGCGCCGGCGGCCGATCCGGCTCGCCCGTCAGGTACCGCATCCCGCCGACGGCTTCGCCGATCGTGCCGAAGCACGCCTGATCCGCCAGGGGGCCTGTCTGGCCAAAGCCCGAGATCCGGACGATGACGAGACCTGGGTTGACCTCGTGCAACCGTTCCGGCCCCAGACCCCACGCTTCCAGCCGCCCGGGTCGGAAGTTCTCGATCAGGACATCGGCGCTGGCCGCGAGCTTGCGCACTTCCTCCTGAGCGGACGGTTGGTGCAGGTCGAGGGCGACCGAGCGCTTGCCCCGGCCCTGAACGAGAGACCACAGGCTTCCATGACCATCCACGGGCCTTCCCCACTCACGGAGCGGGTCACCAAGCCCGGGTCGCTCGATCTTGATCACGTCCGCGCCGTAATCCGCGAGCAGACGACCGGCGAACGGTCCCGCGATCAGGGTTCCGAGTTCGATCACGCGGACGCCAGATAGGGGCGGGCGCAGATCCTGATTCTCGCCGCTGCTGGTTGTGGTCGCCATGGGATTCCCGTATAGTGGAACATGCTTCGTGTATTCGGGAACGATAGACGTGGCCGGAAGACGGTGTCAAGAGAGGGACAGGGAGGTGGTGCGCGATGTCGGTCCTCGAGCGCGCGACGCGCATCGTGGACAGGGTGTGCAGTGCGAGCGGGCCCGTGACGCTGACAGACATCGCCCATGCGCTTGATGAACCCCGCTCGTCGATCCACCGCCTGCTGACCGACCTCGTGACGCTCGGTCTGCTGACGCGGATGGACGGGGTGACATACCTGCCCGGCCCGCGCCTGGCGCAATGGGGCGAGGTCGCGGCCCGATCGCTCGACCTGGCCCAGCTGTCGCGGCCCATTCTCGAGGAGCTCCGCGACCGCACGGGCGAGAGCGTCCGGCTCTACGTGCGCGACGGCAACAGTCGCGTCTGCGCCGCGACGGTCGAGGGGACCTTCGAGCTCCGGCACATCACGCCAGTCGGGCGG
>JAKAAV010000006.1:14034-16067 GCA_021802185.1 Chloroflexota bacterium
CATTCTTGCCTACGCGAGTCCGGACTTGCAGCACCGTGAGCTGGCGCTCGCCGTGACGGATCCGGTCTCGCCGGGTGCCTTGTCGGCACAGGCGCTCGAGCGACAGCTCGAGGAGATCCGGCGCAGCGGGTGGTCGGTCTCCACGGCGGAGCGGGAGGAAGGGCTCGCGGCGGCCGCGGTGCCCGTCAGGGACCGGGCGGGCCGGGTGGTGGCGGCGCTTTCCCTCTCCGGCCCTTCCAGCCGCCTCACCTCTGAAAAACTGGAGTCGTTGCGGCCCAGCGTGACGGACGCGGCACGCCGCCTGAGCGAACGGCTGGGGTGGCGTGGACCGAACCTGGGAGGCGCGGCGGACTGGGGAAGCCGGATCGAGACAGACCCTTGACAACTTGTGGCGCCGTGATCAAGCATGCGCGGAGCGTCCCACTTTTCACGCGTCGTTCCCAAATAGTGGAATGCGGAGGTCGTGAGCGCAGACGGAGACCCTGCCTGAATAGGCGAACCACGAGTGCGCGCGGAGACGTATCAAGGGGTACCGCCTACATCTCCTCGCGCGTGCAGGCGACGGGCATCGGCTCATCGGGGACTGCGAATGCCCGGCCGGCTTCGCCCCCGGTTCCGTTAGTGTGGACTGGGGTTGTCTCAACTGAGGAGGAGGGCGCGAGATGCATCGCACCGGTACGTGGCGGAAGAGCGGCTACGTCGTCGTCGCGTGGGCCGTGATGGCACTCATCGCGGCGTGCAGTTCGTCGCCAGGCGGCTCGCCCGCGAGTCCCACGAACGCGGCCGCGGCCGCGTCCGCCGGCGGGGGCAGCCCGATCAAGATCGCGATCATCGACGCGCAGAGCGGCCAGCTCAGCTCACTCGGCGTCGACGAAGTCCAGGGCGTGAAGCTGGCGGTGAATGCGGCGAACCAGGCCGGCGGCATCGACGGTCGGCAGATTCAGCTGCAGGTCTTCGACGACAAGGGTGATCCGACGACCTCCACGAACGTCGCGCAGGCCGTCGTGAGCGGCGGCTACGTGTTCGTCTTTGGCACGGCCGAGTCCACGGACTCGCTGGCGATCGCGCCAATCCTCGAGAAGGCGCAGATCCCGATGATCACGTCCGGCCAGGCGGACGCGCTCGCCAACCTCCACGATCCCTTCATGTTCCTCAACACGCCGACGAGCAGCGCGTTCGACCAGACGCTCGCGAACTACGCCGTCAAGACCAAGGGATTCAAGAACATCGCGATGATCACCAACAACGACTCGTACGGCAAGAGCGAGCACGACGCGTTCCTGGCCGCACTCAAGGGACTCGGCGTCACTCCGGTTTCCGACCAGGTCGTCACCCCCGATCAGAAGGACTTCAGCGCCGCCCTCACGTCGATCCGGCAGGGGAATCCCGATGCGCTGTTCATCGGAGCCGAAGAGGTCGAGAGCGGCCTGATCGTGAATCAGGCGAAGAGCCTGGGCCTGAACGCGCAGATCATCGGAGGCGCGCCCATCTTCTCCGTCCCGTTCCTGCAGACCGCGGGCGCCAATGCGAACGGCTGCATCGGGACATCGCCGTATCTCGGTAACAACGTCAACGACAAGACCAAGGCGTTCGCCGCACAGATCAAGCAGGCCTACGGCGTCGAACCGGACCTGCACCAGGCGAAGGCCTATGACGGCGCTCAGATCGTCATCATGGCGCTCAAGCAGACCCACGGCCAGGGTGGCAAGGCGCTGGCGGACGCGATCCGGGCCACGAAGTATGACGGGCTCGTCGGGTCGTTCAGCTTCGACGCGAATGGCGTCGGCGTCCATCAGACGCAGCTCGGCGTGATCCAGAACGGGCAGGTGGTGCCGCTGCAGTAGGGCCGCGGCAGGCTGTCGGAGGACCCGACATCCGCGGGCGCCGAGCGGAACCCTGGTCGTCGCGATCTGTGATCCGTCCGCTCGGCGCCGGCCCGTCTCGCCTCGTTCGTCCAGAGAGTCGCTAGACGGAGCCCGGCGTGGAGGTATTCGTCCAGACGGTGGTGGGGGGTCTGACGCGGCATCTTCATG
>JAKAAV010000373.1 GCA_021802185.1 Chloroflexota bacterium
TCCGATCTAGGCGGCGACGAGGCCCGGGAGTCCTGGCCCGACCGCCTCGGCGATTTCTCGCTCGACGACGAGTCGGTGCCCGGGGAACAGCAGCGTGCGCAGCGCGACCTCGACGAGCGGCCGCATCGGTCGATCCGGATGCGCGGCGAACGGCGGGCACGCGGCGAGGTCGAGCCGATCCGGCGGGAACCCGGCGCGGATCGCGAACGCGCGGCTCAGCGCCTGGAGCGCGAGCGACCGCCCGCTCACAGCCGCCCCATGGCCGGGATCCGCTCGATCGGTGGCCGCGGGGTCGTGGTCGCTCCCGTCCACGTCGGTCCCCACCTCGATCGCGATCGACGACCCGCAGCCAAGCGCCAGGCGCACGTCGGTCCGGGCCAGCAGGGCGTCGGCGGCGGCATGGTCGGTCAGCGCACGGTCGACGTCGACCGCCGCCTGCTCGATCGCCTCCAGTGGATCGACGAAGACGACGTCCACGCGCTCGAACCCCGCCACGACCGCGACCTCGGGCGCGGCGAGTCCGACCCGCCTGACTCCGAGTCTCGGCGCGCGTCCGACGATCGCTCCCTCCTCATCGAGCGCCGTCCGGAGCATCGACAGGCCGCGCTGACTGCCGGTCGGCGCGGGCGCATCCGATCCGACCGGCCACTCGTCCTCGGGCGCGATCGCGCCCAGGTCGTCGCGCAGCTCGCCGTCCCTCGGAATCCGCACCCGGACGAGGTCCGCCCCCCGGCGCACCGCGTGGCGGGCTCGCACCGAGGCGTCACGCACGTCGAACGTGCGCTCCTCGACCCCGACGCAGGGCAGCCGCGGCTCGCCGAGCATCGTCGCCAGCTCGGCCCGCGCGACCGCGTTCGCGTCGAACCGGTCGTCGGCCTCGGACAGCCACGCGTCGAGCAGGGCGCGGGCAGGCGCGGAGCGGGCACGATGCGACAGCAGTGTGGCCTCGGCCGCCAGGTCCACGTGACCCTCGACGATCTCGGTCGCAACCTGCTGCGGTTCGAGGTCGTACTCGTGTGCCGCGATCGCGAACGGCAGCGCGATCCCGGACGCGAGGAGCGACGGTTCCGTGGCCGCGAGCCGTTCGACGACGTCGAGCGCGAGGGGCCTCCCGGTCGAACCGACGCCCGTGACGCCGATGGCGCGGAGCACCGCGCGCTGAGCGGCAACCGTCGTGTGCTGTCGCGCACCGGCCGCGAGGCGCGCCCCGAGCACGTCGGCCAGGTCCCGGACGGCATCCGCGAGCGCGGGGAGCGACTCCGCGGAAGGTGCGAGCGGGCCGGGGCTCGAGGTCACCCGGCGATCATACGGGTGGCGGAGCGTCCCTCGCCACGTCCCCGGTCCAGACCGACCCGTCCGCGAACTGCTCGGCCTTCCAGATCGGCGCGCGGCCCTTCAGCTCGTCGATCGCGTACCGGCACGCGTCGAACGCGTGACCGCGGTGCGGCGAGGCGACCACGACCGCGACGCTGTCCTCGCCGAGCGGCACGCGGCCGGTCCGGTGGACGATCGCGATCCGGCAGACCTCGAACCGGACCTCGATCTCGTCGGCGATCTCGCCGAGCACGGCCAGCGCCATCTCCTCGTACGCCTCGTACCCGAGCGCCAGCACCCGCTTGCCGGCATGGCGCGCGGCCTCCGCCTCCTCGCCGGGCGCGGGCGTCCCCGGCGTCTCGCGCGTCCGGCCCTCGAACGCCACGATCGCCCCATCCGCGTCGGTCGCGACCTCGGCGCGCAGGCGCGCGAACAGGGCGTCGTCGATCGGGCGATCGGTCAGTTCGAGGTGACGGACGCGGCCCGGCACGTCGTCGGTCTCCCCCTCCCCCGAGCCACCGGCGACCGGCGCGATGCACGCCACCTCGTCGCCGTCGGCCAGCGCCGTTTCCGGGTCCGCGTACGTGGCGTTCCGGGCGAACCGGAGGTACGGCCGGCCCGGCGCAAGCTCGGGCGTCCGTTCCACGAGCGAGCCCCAGGCGTCCTCGATCGTCGCGCCCTCGGGCAGGTCGATCTCGACCCGCGACGCCCCCGCCAACTCGCGCTGTCGCGCGAACAGGCGCACCCGAACCTTCATCCGCCGGAGTGTACGGGCCATTCGCCGGATCCCGCCGCCCGACTCGGTACGATGGCGTCGAGCAGACCGCCAGAGTCCAGAGCATCGGGGGTGACGTCATGGCGCTGGATCCCGAGACGACGATCCACTGGTACGGCCACGCGACCGTGGAGGTGCACACGCCCGGCGGCAGGGTGTTGCTGATCGACCCGTGGTTCGGCAACCCGAAGTCCACGCGGCCGGCATCGTCGGTGGACCGCTGCGACGTCCTGCTCGTGACGCACGGTCACGGCGACCACATGGGCGACGCGATCCCGATCGCCAGCCGCACCCACCCCGTCTGGCCGTGCATCCACGAGATGAGCCTGTGGCTCGCACGCCGCCTGTCGGGCGGCCAGGATGCCGTGATCGGCATGAACAAGGGCGGCACCGTCGAGGCGAACGGTCTGAAGGTCACCATGACCACGGCCGTGCACTCCGGTGGCGACTGGAACGCGGACGCGGGCATGCCGATGTACCTCGGCGATCCCGCCGGGTTCGTCGTGGAGCTCGAGAACGGGTACCGCATCTACCACGCCGGCGATACGGCCGCGATGCTCGACATGCGGCTCATCGGCGAACTCTACCGGCCGGACCTCGCGATGCTTCCGATCGGCGGCCACTACACGATGGACCCGCGCGCGGCGGCGTACGCGGTCGAGATGCTCGGCGTGAAGGACGTCATGCCGATCCACTACGGCACGTTCCCGATCCTGGCCGGCACGCCCGACGAGCTGCGCGACGAGCTGTCGAAGCGTGGCCTGGGGGGCGTCGAGGTGCACGCGCCGGAGTTGGGAGGCACGGCGCAGTAGGCGCGGGCTGCGGCCCATCGGCGCCCCACCCGTCGCGCCATCCCGTCGCGCCATCCCGTCGCGCCATTCCGTCGCGCCATTCCCATCGCCCGAG
>JAKAAV010000374.1 GCA_021802185.1 Chloroflexota bacterium
CCTGCCCGATGAACCGCCGATGAACCGCCCCGACGACGAGCAGGCAGGCTCGCGGGCCGCGAGGCGCGAGGCAGACGCGGGTCCGGGCGGGCGACACGCGGGCGACCCGCTGCCGCACCAGGACGAGCGGGGGCGGCGAGGAGCTTCCGGGCGTCAGTCGCCCGATGCCGACGATGGCGCGATCGCCCGCGCACGCCCATCCGCGCTGCTGTCCGCGCTGCTGCGGTACCACGCCGTCGACGTCGCCGGCCGCCGTGGCCGGATCGTCGACCTCGTCCTGGACCTTCGCGAGGCCGACGATCTGCCGGTGTCCTCGATCCTCGTCGACGCCCAGGGCGAGCTCGCGCGGATCCACGGCATCGGCCGCCTCGATCCCGTGCACCGGGTGATCCGGGTGCCAGACCTCTCCACGGCGGTGGGCGTGGACGTGGACGCGCTCGCCGCGTGCGTGCTCGCGCGGCGCGACGTCCTCGACTCGCTCGTCATCGACCTCCGGCGCCGCCGCACGACGCGCGTGAATGACCTCATCATCGAGGACCGCGACGGACACCTCGCGCTTGACGCCGCCGACATCGGCCTGCGCGCGCTGGTGCGGCGCGCGACGTTCGGGGTCGTGCCGCTCCCGCCCCGCGAGGCCGACGTCCTGGAATGGGAGTACGTGGAGTACCTGCGCGGCGACCCCGGGGCGGCGCGGGCCGGGCACGACGCACACGAACGCGTCGCGCAACTCCCGCCCGGCGACATCGCGCGGCTCCTCGACAGCGTCCCGTACCTGCATGCAGCGGAGCTGGTCGAGCTGCTCCCCGAGCAGGTCGCGGCGGACACGGTCGAGGAGATGACTCCGGAGCGCCAGCTCCAGGTGTTCGAGGAACTCGAGCGCGAGCGTCGTCGACGCATTCTCGAGCTCATGGCCCCGGTGATGGCGGCCGATCTGCTCGGCCACCTGCTCCCCGCAGACGCGCGGGACAACCTCGAACGCCTGTCGGGACCGGCGCGCCAGCGGATCGTCGACCTGCTGCGCTATCCGCGCGACACGGTGGGCGGCATCATGACGAACGAAGTCATCACGGTGCCCGGCTCGCTCCGCGTCCCCGAGGCACGCACCCTGCTCCGGACTCGCCTCGCCAAGCCCGACTTCGTGTACTTCGTCTACGTGGTCGACGACGATGAGCACCGCCGGCTGCAGGGGGTCGTGTCGCTGCGCGAGCTCCTCATCGCCGACGAGTCGGCGGCGATCACCGAGATCATGAACCGCTACGTGATCGCGCTCCACCCGCTCGACTCGGCCGACGACGCCGCGCATCGCCTGCTCGACGCCCGACTGGCCGCCCTGCCCGTGGTCTCCCCCGAAGGTCGACTGCTCGGCGCCGTGACGGTCGATGCCGCGATGGCGGTCGCGGCCCCGGCGTCGTGGCGGAGCCAGGCCCCGCGCGTCTTCTCGTGACCCGCAACCTGCCCGTCGCCGGCGACACGACCTCGAACGGCACCGCGCGACCGGAAACGATGGCGCCGCCCGGGTTCGACGAGTGAGCGACGCGCCCCAACTCGAGGCGCTCCGACCGGTCTCAGAGCTCGATCCGTCGTCGTTCCCGATGCGACGGCTGCGCCCCGGGATCCCGATCCGGCTGCGCGGCCGGACTGTGTCGCTCCGCGGCGTCCGCCGGCCTCCGGGCCGGCTCCTGCGGCTCCTGTTGGTGCTCGGCCCGGGCATGGTCGCCGGGGCGGCCGGGAACGATGCGGGCGGCATCGCGACGTACAGCCAGGTTGGGGCCGCGCTCGGGTACGAGCTGCTGTGGGCGCTGCTGCTCTCGACGGTGTCGCTCGCGGTCATCCAGGAGATGGCGGCCCGCCTCGGCGCGGCGACCGGCCGCGGGCTCCTCGACCTGATCCGCGAACGGTTCGGGGTCGCGTGGGCCGGCGTCGCCGTGCTCGCCCTGCTCGTTGGCAACGGCGCGATCACCGTCAGCGAGTTCCTCGGGGTCGGCGCGGCGGTCGAGCTCCTCGGCGTGTCGCGCTACGTCGCCGTGCCCATGGCCGCGGCGCTCGTGTGGTACCTCGTGGTGGCCGGCTCGTACGCCCGGACCGAGCGGCTGTTCCTCGTGATGACCCTCGTGTTCCTGGCCTACCCCGTCGCGGCGGTGCTCGCGCACCCGTCCCTCGGCGGCATCGCGCACGGCCTGTTCGTGCCGTCGGTTCGGGCCGATCCGAACTGGATCCTGCTGCTGGTCGGGATGCTCGGCACGACTCTCGAGCCGTACATGCAGGTGTTCCAGCAGGGGATGGTCGTCGAGAAGGGGCTTGCCCGGCGGCACTACCAGGCGGAGCGCGCGGACACGTACGTCGGCGCGATCTTCTCGAACCTGATGTCGGCGTTCATGATCGTCGCCGTGGCGGCGACGCTCCACGCGCACGGGCAGACCAGCATCTCTTCCGCCGCGCAGGCGGCGCGGGCGCTTGGGCCACTCGTCGGTGGGGACGCGACGCTGCTGTTCGCGTTGGGACTGCTCGGCGCTTCACTGTTGTCGGCCGCGGTCCTGCCAATGGCGACGGCGTACTCCGTCAGCGAGGCGCTCGGACTGCCGAAGGGGATCGGGCTCGACTTCCGGCGCGCGCCGGGCTTCTTCGGGCTGTTCACGGTGCTGGTGGTCGTCGGCGCCGTCATCGCGCTGATTCCCGGCGTCCCCGTGATCCAGGCGCTCGTCGGGATCCAGGTGCTCAACGGGATCCTCATGCCGGTCACGCTCGCGTTCATCCTGGTCCTCGCGAGTGACCGACGGCTGATGGACGACCTCGTGAACTCGCGGCTGGAGAACGCACTGGGCTGGCTCACGTGGGTCGGGGTCGTGGTGCTGGTGGCCGTGCTCGTGGGCGGACAGGCGCTCGGGATGCTCGGCGTGGGACCGTTCGCGGGGGGATGAGAGCGCCGCGCGGGGGCGCGATAGCCGCGCGGGGGCGCGATCGCCGCGCGGGGGCGCGATCGCCGCGCGGGGGCGCG
>JAKAAV010000375.1 GCA_021802185.1 Chloroflexota bacterium
GCCGCGACCGTCTCGGCTGCCACGTCGCGACAGGAACGGCTGCCCCTGCGACTGCGGCGCCACGCACCGCTGGCGAGCCCCGCACTGCTCCCGCGCCTGCCGCCGCGCCTTCCCCGTCCGCCGAGCTCGCGGCCGCGCCCGGGGGGAACCCCGTATCGGCCGCGATCGGTCCGACCGCGGGGGCAACCGGACCGCGGACGGGCGCGCCGAACGCCACGGGCGCGCCGACGCCGAACCAGCGGCGCGCGAGCCAGCGCACCGGATCGAGCGCCGCGAGCGCGAAGAGGAACACTCCGATGTCCCCGAGGGCGGACAGCGTCACGCCGAGCTCGGAGCGGAATTCCGGGCCGCCCGCGAGGTTCGCGATGTTCGGCGTCGCGTAGAGCGGCAGCGTCAGGATCCCGTGCAGGTTCATGAACGACGCGATCGCGAGCACCACGAGGGCGATCAGCCATCGCCGCGAGACCAGGACCAGCAGCGGCAGCATCACGAAGATCGGAAACAGGTACCGCTCGTGGACGCGCGTCGGCAGCACGAAGAACGCGAGCGACAGGAACGCGAGCGAGAGCAGGATCGACCGGCGGCTGTCGCGCCACGCGACCTGCAGGACGCCGACGAGGATCCCGACGACGAGCAGGAACGCGCCGATCGCGAAGCCGGGCAGCGGCCCGAGCAGCGGCACGAGGTCGTCGGACCAGGTGCCGGCCTGCGCCAGCGAGGCCCCACCCGGATCGGCGACGAGCGCCCAGCCGTTGTACGCGTTGACCGTGAGGTAGTGGTACTCGCCGGCGGTCGTGACGACGAGCCGGATCAGCCCGACGACGTCGAGGTTGAACGGGGTGATCACGACGAACAGCACGACGAGGCCGGCCGCGACCGACGACACGATGCGCCAGGGCCCCTGCTCGTCGACGAACCAGCCAGCGAGGCGTTCGTTCGCGACACGCGGCCGCGGCCCGGACCCGGGCGCGAACAGGTGCCGGCGCAGCAGCATGACCCCGACCACGGGCGCGAGGACGAGCCCGAACTGCGGCTTCACGAGCGCCGCGAGCACGGCCAGGGCCGCGGCGGGTTCCGACCAGCCGGCGGCAAGCGCGAGGACGGCGCCGAGGACGATGAGAGCACCCAGGGAGTCCATCTGCCCCCAGAGCGCGGAGTCGTACCAGGGCACGGGGTTGAAGAGGTACAGCGCGGCGACGCCGAGGGCCAGCATCCGCACACGACCGGCGTCGAACGAGCGCCGGTCGCCGCCGACCGCCTCCTCCGCGTGCCCGGCCGGCTGTTCGACGGGCTCCACGGGTCCACCCGGCTCCCCGTCGAGCCTGCCGCGCCATGCCAGGACCGTGCGGTACAGGACGTACGCGACGGCGAGGTCGAACAGGATCGCCGGGAGCTTGATGAGCTGGCCGATGGCGGTCGCGGCATCGCCGCCCGTCAGGCCGGCCATGGCCCGCCCAACGAGCCCGACGAGCCAGAGGATCCACAGGTATCCGGGGGTGTAGTCCGCGAAGCCGGCGTTCGCGTAGAAGCCGGGCGGTCCGTAGCGGGCGAGCGTGAGTCCCCAGGACGTGAAGCTCGAGATGTCGGTCTTGAACCCCGAGCCGGGGAATACGACGTATGCGATGATGAGCCGCAGGGCGAGCCCGGCGAGCAGCAGCAGTGCGATGGCGGGAATGCCGAGGACAGCCGGAGCCGAGCCTTCTGGCGCAGCGGGGCCACGTCTCCCGCCCCGCTCACGCGGGGTCGCGCCCGCCGAAGGCGATCGAGCCAGGGAACGATCCTCCTGACGAGCGACGAGGTGCACGGCAGTATAGCAACGGACATCGGCCGCCCTTATTCCGCCTTCCCCATCCGACCGACCCGCCTGCCGGCCTGGCCGGTCTTCGACGACACGCCCGAGCTGCCGGCCGACGGTCCCTCGACCGGCCTCGGTCGTCGGCTCGCCTCGCGCTCGCCCCGGTCGATCGGGCTGGCGCTGGTCGCGCTCGCGGCCGTCGTCTACGTCCTGTCGAACCCGCCGCACAGCGACTTCTACAACCACTTCGTCTGGCAGGCGGACGCGTGGCTCCACGGTCGTCTCGCGATCCCCTACCCGGTTTCGACCGGGCCGTTTCGCAACGACTACTTTCAGGACGTGATGCCGCTGCCCGACATGCCCGGGTACGGCGTCATCCCGTTCCCAGCCCTGCCGGCCGTCGTGTTGCTGCCGGCGGTCGCGCTGCTGGGGCTGGCGACGCCCGCCTCGCTGATCACAGCGCTGCTCGGCGCCGTCGACGTCTGGCTCGCCTGGCGGCTCGTCACCCGCCTGGCGGCGGACCGCGGCGTGGCCGTGGCCGCGACGGCGTTCTTCGCGTTCGGGACGGTCGCGTGGTACGCCGCGGCGATCGGCACGACCTGGTTCCTCGCGCACGTCGTCGCGATGGGGCTCACGCTGCTGGCGATCACGGTGGCTGTCGACGCCGAACCGGCGTCCTCCGGGGCTTCGCCGGTCGGCCGATCCGGCCTGCCGGCAGGGTCCCGGCCCGCGTTCCTGGCGGGACTCCTGCTCGGGCTGGCCGCGCTATCCCGGCTGACCGTGGTGTTCGGGGCGCCGTTCCTCGTGCTCGTGGGTGGCGGTTCGTGGCGCACGCGCGCCGTCGCTGCCGCGCTCGGGGTCGTGATTCCGCTCGTCGTGCTCGCCGGCTACAACCTCGCCTCGACCGGCCAGATCTTCAACCCGGCGTACGCTGAGATCGCCCGCGTCGAGTTCCACCCGGACCCGGCCCTCTACCATCCGACCTGGGGCGTCGAGGACGTGCGCTACATCCCGCAGAACCTGCCGCTCGCGCTGTTCAACCCGCCGGAGATCGACCTGGCGTGTGGTGTCGCGCTGCTCGATCCGAACTGCGGCACGATCCGGCCGAACCCGATCGGGATGGGGCTCCTCCTGACGAGCCCGGCCTACCTGCTGGCCCTCCCGGCTCTCCGCTGGAT
>JAKAAV010000376.1 GCA_021802185.1 Chloroflexota bacterium
CGCGGCATTCCGGATCGCCTCGACGTGCTCGCGAGCCGGATCGGTCGGATCCAGCTCGTCGATCAAGAGCTCGCTGTAGCCGGTGATCGCGGTCAGGATGTTGTTGAAGTCGTGGGCGACGCCGCCCGCGAGCCGGCCGATGCTCTCCATCTTCTGCGCCTGCAGCAGCTGCTCCTCGAGCTGCCTGCGCGAGGTGATGTCGCGGTCGATCCGCGACTCGCCGACGACGCGCCCCTGCGCGTCCCGCAGCGGCCAGATGGTCAGCGAGACGTCGACCCGTCTGCCGTTCTTCGCGATCCGCCGCGTCTCGTGCGCATGGATGCGCTCCCCCCGCGCGACCCGTCGGCGCATCGCGTGCAGCTCCTCGTGCAGGTCCTCGGGAACGATGCGGTCGAGCTTGTGGCCGAGCATCTCGTCGGCCGTGTAGCCGAAGATCCGGGTCGCGCCGGCGTTCCAGCTGGTGACCGTCCCGTCGAGGGTCGTCGAGACGATGCCGTCCTCCGCCGACTCGACGATCTCCGCCAGCAGCGCGCGCTGCTCGTGCTCTGCCTCGGCCCGCTCGCGCGCCGTTCGCTCGGCCTCGTACAGCCGCGACCGTTCGAGCGCCTGTGCCGTCTCCTGGGCGAGCGCCCCGAGGAAGTCCCGGTCGATGCGTCCGAAGTCCCGGCGCTCGTCGAACACGATCTCGAGGCCGCCGACCGGCCGGCCCTCGACGAGCAGCGGGAGGTGCGCCGTGGCGCCCGCCGGTTTGCGCACGTCGAGGAGCAGCGCGTCACGGGTGCCTCGCCGCGCGGGATCGCCGAACAGGAGCGCCTGGCGCTCGCGGATCGCGCGCGCGAGCGCGAGCGGCGCGTACACGGACGCGGTGCCGGTGCGGGCGGCGTCTGATGTCGCGCCATCGGTCCGGACGAGCTCGAGCCGCTGCTCGTCGGACAGCAGCACCAGGCACCCTGCCCGGGCGCCGATCGCCGGCAGGGCCTGCCGGATGACGACGTCGGCGACGTCCGCGGGCGTCAGCGCGCCGGCGAGCGCGATTCCCACGCCGAGCAGGGCCCGCACGCGGTCCTCGGCACCGCTCCGCATCGTCACGTCGACGACCACGACGTTGAGACCGGCGATGGCCTGCGAATCGTCCCGGAGCGGCAGATAGCTCGCGAGCCATCGGCCCGGCGCGCGATGGCGCGCGCCGAGCGCGCTCGCATCGAGCTCGACGTTCACCACGGGAACGCCGGTCCGCAGGACACGGCGCATCAGGCCGACGATCTCGGGATCGATCTCCGGTGAGACTTCCTGGACCGTGCGGCCCACGTGCTCGTCGCGCGGCACCCCGGTCAGCGCGGCGAGCGCCGGGTTGACGCGCACGTAGCGCAGGCCGTCGTCGAGCGTGCCGAGACCGACCGGCGCGTCGTCGAGCAGCCGGTCGGGGCGCGTCAGCGGACTCATCGTGTAGCGGAACGCACTCTCCTGAGCGTCGCGTCTCCGCGGCGCAACGCGCGACCCCACGACGGCGAGGACCCTTGCAGCGCCATCGCATGCAGGGCGCCCCGGATGTCGGGCGGATGCCGTAGGACCGTCGGGTCACAGGTGCCGGGACGGGCCGAACGATCGAGTGGGCAGTTTCGGTACCAACAGGACGGTCCCAGGTGCGGGCGCCGAGCCATACGGTCGGGATGCCTCATCACCCCCGGAGAAGGCCTGCCATGACCCACAGCCCACGATCCGCGGCATATCGAATCCTGCCGAACCGCCTGGCCGCCACGATCCGCCGGACTCGCGCCGGCCGACTGATGGCGATCCCGCGCGTGCTCGCTCGACCGCGCCTTGCGAGCCTCGGCGCGGTGGCCCTCGTCGTCGCGCTGCTCGGCGCTGCGACGCCGGCCGTGTTCGGAGCGCGTCAGGCCGTCGCGGCCACGGATCTGTCGGTGCTGCGCTGGGGGATCGTGGGCAACGACGGCACGCAGCTGGCGGCCGAGCGCGCGGCGGGGGTGACCGCGAAGCTCGTCGACCTGTCGTGGGCCGCGTACATGCCGAAGCCGGGCACGGAGAACCCGTCGTACGTCTCGTCCGTGCGCAGCCAGATCGCGTCGCTCCGCAAGGCCGGGTTCGCGGTGATCCTCGGGCTCGGCGTGCAGTCGGCGCCGTCGTGGGTCCACGCCAACTACGCGAACACCTACTACGTGGACCAGTACGGGGAACGCTACGACGGCGGGACAACGCCGGGATCGGGCGACGTGAACTTCGTCTGGAACCCGACGATGCGGGCGCTCCAGCGGCAGTACCTCGGCCGCGTGTTCGCCGACCTGGGCACGAACTTCGCGGCCGTCCGGCTCGGCGGGGGCCGGTACGGTGAGCTGGGGTATCCCGTCGCCGCCACGTCCGCGCATTCCAACACGTACTGGGCGTTCGATGCGAACGCAGCTGCGACCAACCCGGTTCCTGGCTGGACGCCCGGAATGGCATCTCCGAACGGGGAAGCCGGCACGTTCCTGAACTGGTATCTGGCGAAGCTGGCCGACTACGAGACCTGGCAGGTCTCGACCCTGCGCCAGTACTACGCGGGCCCGGCCATGATGCTGTTCCCGAGCTGGGGGATCCGCCCGGGACAGGCGCAGGCCGCGATCGACGTCAACCTGAACGGCTCGACGAGCGCGGAGATCAACGGGGAGGTCCAGCGCGGGTATGACTACGCGCGGCTCGTCGCCGCGATCGCAGATCCGAACGTCATCATCCAGACCGACTGGCTCGACGCCCCGTACGGCAACGATTCGAGCACGAACCCGGACGACTGGACGCCAGTGCACTACCTTGCCTCGCTCGCCGCGCCCCGGGGGCTTGACGTCTACGGCCAGAACACGGGACAGGGGAGCGCGAGCGTGATGGCGTTCGCCGTGTCCCAGGCGATGGCGTACGGTCTCGTCGGCATGTCGTGGTACAACGAGAGCCAGCTCTTCTCCGGTAGCTACGCG
>JAKAAV010000377.1 GCA_021802185.1 Chloroflexota bacterium
TCTTGCCCTCGCCCAGCGGCGTCGGGGTGATCGCGGTGACGACGACGTACCGTCCGCGGTGGCGGGTCTGAAGCGCCTCCGCCTCCAGCCGGTCGATCGCCTCGAGGCGCACCTTCGCCTTGGTCGGACCGTACAGCTCGACCTCGTCGTCCCGCAGCCCGAGCTCGTGCGCGACGTCGAGGATCGGGCGCGGCGGGACGGACCTCGCGATCTCGAGGCTCGACTGCATGGTTCCTCCCACGTGGATGTCCGCCCGCAACTCTACCCTCCGGCACCTCGCGGGAGCGCGGGTCTCCAGCCGATCGTGACGGCGAGGTCCGCCCGCGCCGCGATCTGGTCGAGGGCAAGGTCCGGTGCGGGTTACGCGGGCCGGGCCGCGCCGGTCGGCTGGACGAGGAAGATCCAGACGTCCCAGATCTGATGGCTCACGATGAGCGCGCCGAGGGGGACGCCGGCCGCGTAGAGCGCCGACCAGTGAGCGCCGGCCACGGCCGCCGCACCCATCAGAGTGAAGTTGCCGGTGACCGCGTGCACGCCGCCGTACGCCGCGGTCGCCAGGGCCGCTCCTCGCCAGCGGCCGTATCGCAGCGCGAGGCCCTCCTGCACGAAACCGCGCCAGAAGAGCTCCTCGGCTGGCCCGATCACGGCCACGAGCCGGAGCGCGATCTCGCCGCGCGGGCGCAGTTCGCGGAGCGCGTAGATCTCGGCGATGTCCGACGCACCCGTGGGCACGTGGCGTCGTGCGAACTCGTCGCCGGCGCGGAACGTCTGGTACAGCACGGCCGCCGACGCTGCCCCGAGCGCGGCGTGGAGGGGCCCGATCCGCGTGTGGCGCAGCGCCGGGCGGGCGATGATCGCATAGCTCCCCAGGGCGAGCCCCGTGATCGTCATCCTCTGCCAGAAGCGGTCTCGCGGTCCGCGGAACGTCGCCGCGAACGCGGCCTGCGCCGCGCCGAGCCCGAACCCGACCGCGAGCGGTCCGGGCCGGCCGGTCCGGCGCATCGCCGCCGCCACGCGTGCGGCCTGCACGGTCGCGACGGCTTTCGCGCGGCGCGCGGCCGCGCCCGCTTCCACTGGCGTCACGCGGATGGCGCGAGCAACGCCCGAGGACGCGGACTGGCGGAGCCGGCCGCCGGCCTGCGATGCCGCGGCCGCGATGGCGGCGCCGTCCGCCACGCGCGCCGCCCGCCTCGCCAGCGCCTCGGCCTCGCCGACCGCCACTCGCAGCTGCTCGGACAGCTCGCCGGCTCGGCGGACCGCCTGCGCACGCGCCTCATCGAGGGAGGGGGAGAGCGACGCTCCCGCCTCCCGGGCGACCCGCCGCGCCTCCTCGAGAGCCGGCGTCACGCGCCCGCCTTGCTCGTGCGCGACCTGCCGGGCCTGCTCGACGACCGGGGCGAGGCGTGCCTCGCCTTCCGCCAGCGCCGCCTGCGCCTCCGCGACGAGCGGCGTCAACCGTTCCCGCATCGCCTCGGCCTCGCGGCGCACCCGTTCCGCATCTGCGGCGAGGGCATGGGCCGCGCGCGACGCGTCCCTGGCGACCCGCGCTGCCTCGCGGACGGCGCGTCGAGCCTGGCGCCGCTCGAGCACCCGGCGCGCGAGCGCAGTGCCGCGTCCCATCGTCCGGCCCATCGTCGAACCTCCCCCGTGTGCCGGCGCGGACCGCCTCGCGGCGCCCCGCTGTTGTTGGCGTGGATGACCGTCAGCGCAGGTAGGTGCTGACGGCGACTCCGAGCACGAGCAGCGCCCCGAACGCGAAGTGCAGGCGGGCCGTCTGCAGGTCGATCACCGCGATCGCGCGGGCTTGACCCGTCGCACCCAGCTCCGCCGACCGCAGCACCTGCGCGAGGAACGGCAGCGAGAGGATCGCGAGCAGCGCGCCGATCGGAACGAGGCGCAGCGCGACAGCGATCGCGAGCGTCATGTACGCGCCCAGCACGAGGACCAGGTACGCGTAGTGGGCGAGCTCCTTGCCGAGCCGCGAGGACAGCGTGACGATCCCGGCCCGCGTGTCCTCGCTGATGTCCCGCCACTCGTTGCCGTGAAGGATGGCGGCGACCAGGCACCCGACCGGCACGGAAAGCGCGAGCGCGCTGAGCGACCACGTTCCGGACGTGGCGTAGTACCCGCCGACGGTCATGATCGGCCCCATCAGCACGAACACGAGCGGCACGGCGAGCGCGTGGTACTTGTACTGGAACGGCGGTGCCGTGTAGAAGTAGCCGGCGGCGAGGCCGAGCACCCCGAGCACGAGGATCGGCACGCCCCGCGCCGCGATGAGCCCGACGCCGAGCAGTGACGCGAGCGCGAAGCACGCGATCGCCAGGATGTACGCCCCTCGCTCCGTCATGCGACCCTTGACGATCGCGTGGCTGGCTCGCGGCGAGGTGATCGTGTCGATGCCCTGCCGCACGTCGTAGATCTCGTTGACGATGTTCGTGCCCGAGTGCAGCAGCATCCCGGCGACGAGCGCCATGAGGAACAGCAGCGGGTCGAACCGGTGGTCGGCGAACGCCAGCGCGCCGCCGGCAGCGACCGGCACGGCGGACGCCGTGTACGCGAACGGCCGCAGGATCTCCCAGGTGGCCCCGCTGCGGCGCCACAGCCACGGCCCCAGACCGAGGCGGCGGTCGTCGGCGAGGCCACGCGGACGTGGGGCAGTCCGGGGTCGTGTGCCCTCCCGCACGGTCGGGGGGACACCCTCTCGCGCATCGCCGGCACGTCCTGATCCCCCGTCGCCGGCGACGCCGGCAGACGTCTCCACGGCGGCGACCGGATCCAGCCCTCGAGCGCCGACCGATTCCTGCCGGACCGCTCCCGACCGGACGGGCTCCGGCAGAGTCGCGTACATGCCGGCCGCGGCGATGAGCTCCATCACCTGCCGGTCCTCCTGCACGACGGGCTGCAGGAGGGGAAGGTCGAGGCCCGCCTCGGCGTGGAACGCCACCG
>JAKAAV010000378.1 GCA_021802185.1 Chloroflexota bacterium
GAGGGATGAGAGACCGACAAGAGAACCCAAAGAGATGACCCGCGCGCCGCTGCGGGAGCCGATCTTCTCACCCGGGCGTCAGTCGGCCCTCATCGCGCGCTCATCTCGGTGGGGTCGAATTGCAGATATATGGCTGAGGTGCGCGACTCACTCTGGCTGAGGTGCGCGGCCCACTCGCGGAACGGCTGTCAGGGCCGGATGCCGCGGCAGTCACAGACCGACCGGGACTCCTCCCATAGAGGGGAAGGCCCGAACACGATGGGGGATGACCTATGACCGTTCAGGCGCATGACCAAGTTGCGCTTGGTCCCTCTCACCACGCATCGGCGCCATCGGCGATAGACCGTGCACCAGGCGCGCGCGCACGACCCTGGCGGCCGCTGGCCGCCGTGATAGCGACACTCGTCGTGGGTGGCCTGGTGGTCGCCGGTGTGGTTCCCTTTTCGACGGTGGTGTACCTCGGGCTGTTCGGCGGCATGCTGCTGATGCACGCTGGAGGGCATGGGCACGGAGCGCACACCGGGCACGCGACGGCAAGCAACGGCGACCGCGGAACCGGTCCCACCCCGCAGGCGGGGGCCGAGGGCGACGAGCACCGCTCGCACGGCTGCCACTGACGGGGCCGAAGCTCCACCGGATCCCGCGCCCACCGACCTTCAACGGCTACGCCCGGCCACTGCCATCGGGTGC
Source organism: Chloroflexota bacterium (assembly GCA_021802185.1). Lineage (GTDB taxonomy): Bacteria > Chloroflexota > Limnocylindria > Limnocylindrales > CSP1-4 > JAJYNJ01. Next base: position 691 of record JAKAAV010000378.1, read on the forward strand.
AGGAGGCTGCGACGCATCCCCACGAGTTCGGAGGCACCTTCGCAGACCGGACCCGGCGCGGTACGGGATTCGACGATGAGCCCGTACACCACCCGCGCGGTGAAGGGGACGATGAGTCAGCCCGACGAGCGGCGCGTCAGCGCCCCGGCGGGGCGACCCACGCCGTAGCCGGCTCGTTCGATCGCGCGTACCAGCGTCAGCAGGTCGATCTCGCTCGGGTCGTAATCCACGTGCGCGGTCTCCGTTGCCGGGTTGACGTACACGCGGAGCACGCCGTCGGAAGCCGCGAGCTCTTGCTCGATCGCGCGCACCCCGTCGTCGCCGCGTCCGAGGCCGTACAGTGGGATCTGGAGGTTGCGGACGATCTCCATGCGACCAGCGTGATGGCGCGCGCTGAGCAGAAGGTGAGCCCCGCCTGAGACTTGGGGATCGCCTCGGCGTCCACCGGCCCGACGTTTCCGCGGTACGCGCTGGTGCCTGGTGCCGCGCACAGCGCACGGCTGCCAAGGCGCACGAGTCTCGCAGGGTCCATGGGGCTCGTGGTCGCACTGGAGACGCTGCCATGACATCCGAGTTCCAGGATCGGAGTGCGGATCCATATCTCGTGCAAGCGGTCAGGGTGCCACCGAGGACTCACGGGGATCTGAGGCGCGGCTGGGCGCTGCCGAGGAAGACATCCCGACGCCCGACGCTCGGTTCGTCGGCGCGCCGTGGCGCCCGCTCCACTCCTCCGCGGGTGCTGCTGCGAGCGCAACCCCGGCGAGCATGACGACGAGGCCGGCCATGGCAGTGGCGGTCACCCGCCCTCCCGCGAGCACGTCGGCGGCCACCCCGGACACCGGCACGAGATACAGGGCCGATCCGAGGCGTGTCAGCGGGACCCGCTCGAGGAGCCCGAACCAGGCCATGTACGCGAGGCCCGTGCCAACAACACCCAGGAACAGGAGCGAGGCCATCGCGACCGGATCGAGCCGCAGCGCGACCGGCGGCTCGAATACCGTCGCCGCGGCCAGCAGGCCGACGCCACCGCCCAGGAACTGCCAGGCGGTGACAGCCAGCAGGTCGACGCGTCCGACGAGCCGCCGCATGAGGAGCGTGCCGATCGCGGGCGCGGCAGACGAGAGCAGCGCGAGAGCCAGGCCATCGACGGTCGTTCCGCCGCCGCGACTTCCGAGCGCTACCACCAGAACCCCTAGGGTGCCGAGTCCGATCGCGAGGGCGGCGCGGCATCCCGGGCGCTCCCGGAGGAACAGCAGGCCTGCCGCGGCGAGCAGCAATGGCTGCGTGTTCCCAACCACCGTCGCGGCCGCCGCGTCGGCCTGTCTGGAGGCCAGGAACATCGCGCCGACCGCGACGCCCCCATTGAGCAGAGCGAGCAGCCCGAGCATTGCCCACGAGGCGCCCGGCGCGACCAGCCGGGATGGCCCGCCCCGCCACAGGGCTGCGATTCCGAGGACCGCCCCGCCGAGCAAGGCACGGACGGCGGCGAGCGCAAGGGGAGGGCCGGCAGATGTCAGCGAGCCGAGGAGCACAAAACAGACGCCCCACGCGGCGGCTGCGCCAACCGCCAGTCCGGCGTCTCGCGGTCGCACCGTCAGCTACCTCCGGCGGCTACACGCCAGACGGCCCGCCGAGCGCGCAGGCGCGTGCGGCCTGCACGAGCTGGCGTCCGACCGCGACCCCTGGCTCGTCGAGTCCGATCGCGAGCAGCAGCATGGGCGTGCGGTAGGCGGCGACCAAGACCGCAGATGCCGAGAGCCGTTCCAGGGGGAGCAGGTCCTCGAGGTTCTGGGCGCAGCAGGCGACCATTGAAGGGCCGCGCGTCCCCGTGTCTGCCGCGGTGACCAATGCTCACGCGCCGTGGCGCCGCTCGAATCTACGGAGCTCGGCGAACAGCGCGGCCCGGGTGACGAAGCCCTCATCAATGAGCGCCCCGATGGGGAATCCGTCGCGACGTGCTGCGACGCGTGTCCGCGGCCCTGCGCCGGCCTGATGAGTCCGACGCAGGCAGCCAGCAGCGACCCCCGGCGAGCGTGCGGATCCCGAGACTGTCGCGCGCCATCGGCCCATGGCGGGCAAGCACCGCGAGGAGCCCTGCCATCACGTCGCCTGCGGCGACCAGCGCAACGGCGGCGGGGTGACCGAGCCGATCGGCGGCAAGGAGAGCTCGACCCACTTGACACCCGAGAGGAACGTCGCCGTGTCGCCTTTGAAGCTGAGCCAGCCGTCCCGATGATGCCCGCCAGGCGGTGCCGTCC
>JAKAAV010000379.1 GCA_021802185.1 Chloroflexota bacterium
GTCGCGTGGAAGTGGATCTCGAGCCGCTGCTCGCCTTCCTGGGCGAACGTAGAACCTGGTCTCGTGGCTCGGGTCTGCGCTTTCTGCGGTCGGGTGCCGTTGACCCGGGACTACTGCTCCAGTGCGCGCGTCACCGCGATCTCGACGTTTCCCTTCAGCGCGCGCGACACCGGGCACCCGTCCTTCGCGCCGTTCGCGGCCGTCCGGAACTCGTCCGCCGACATCCCGGGCACGCGGCCCGTCACCTGCAGCTCGGACTTCGCGACCGTCCACTGCCCGTCGACCCGGTCGAACGTGACCGTTGCGGTGACGTCCAGCCGCGTCGCCGGATGGCCGGCCTTGGCGAGCTCGTTCGAAAGCGCCATCGAGAAGCACGCCGCGTGGGCCGCTGCGATCAGCTCCTCGGGGCTCGTGCGCCCGTCGGCCTGCTCGGTCCGCGACGCCCATGTCACGGGGAGCTCGCCGAAGGCCCCACTGGTCGAGGCGCTCACGGTCCCCGAGCCCGACATGAGGTCCCCCTGCCAGACAGCCTGGGCACGGCGAATGGCTGCCATCGCTTCCTCCTGTCAATCGGTCGCCCACTCCGGTTCCCCGCGCGTCCCGCGCGTCGTCGGGCGAGCCGCGAGCATCGTGCCACAGCACTTCGCGACCCGCCGCGAGCCGCACCGTCGGCGCCCGCGTCCTCCCCGGCGACGCACCCAGCGCGTCCGAGGGGCTGCCGGATCCTTCCCTCGGCATCGACCGTGCGGGTTCCGTACCCTTGTCGCGCCGACGGTCGGCGGCACGATGAAGCCGCGTCCGCGTGCGAACCGGGAACGGAGGACGGGATGGCAGTCTGGTTCACGGTGCGGCTCGACGACAGGCCCGGCTCGCTCGCCCGCCTCGCATCGACCGTGCGGGTTCCGTACCCTTGTCCCGCCGACGGTCGGCGGCACGATGAAGCCGCGTCCGCGTGCGAACCGGGAACGGAGGACGGGATGGCAGTCTGGTTCACGGTGCGGCTCGACGACAGGCCCGGCTCGCTCGCCCGCCTCGCATCGACGCTCGGCGACCGCGGGATCAACATCACCGGCATCGTCGGCGTGGCCGAGGACACCGGTGGCGCGCTGATGCTGACGACGTCCGACGCGGCCACGACGCGGTCGGCCCTCGGTGAGGCCGGCATCGCGTTCGACGAGCACGACTCGGCGTCCGGACCGGCCGAGGGGTTCGCGGGCGTCCGCGACGGGCTCTCGCAGCACGGCATCGACGTCGAGGCGCGGTAGGGCAGCGGTGCCAGCCGATCCGCGGCCCGGCGTCCAGGTCTTCGGCCGGAAGGACTCGCGGGAGACGCAGAAGGCGCTGCGGTTCTTCAAGGAGCGGTCCGTGCCGGTCCACTTCGTCGACGTCGCGATCCGGCCGCCGGCGCCTGGCGAGCTCCGGCGCTTCGCGCAGCGGCTCGGGCCAGCCGCGCTGGTCGATGCCGGCGGCAGGCGCTACCGCGAGCTCGGGCTCGGCTACATGCGCCTCGGCGACGAGGAACTGCTCGAACGGCTCGCGGCCGATGCCGGCCTGCTCCGGCTGCCGCTCGTCCGGTTCGGCAACGCGTTCGCGGCCGGCGTCGCCGAGGACACGTGGCGGGCATGGGTGCGGACCACCGCCTGAGGAGCGATCGCGAAGCGGCGGCGCAGCCGGGCCTGCCCTGGCGCAGTGCCCGGCGCGGAGCGACGAGGCCGCGCGCCGCATCGCCGCGCACTGGTGGCGCGCTCGCGCGATGTCCGGCGCCGGGTATCCCGGCCGCCGCCGTTACGGGATGACGAGACGCTGGCCGGCCTCGATCGCATCGGGGTTCGCGATGTGGTTCGCGTCGATGATCGCCTGGACCGACACGCCGTACTTCGCGGCGATCGACGTCAGCGTCTCGCCCGGCTGGATGACGTGGACGAGCGGCGACGCACCGGCGGACGGCTGGGCGGACACGGCCGGCGCCGACGCGGCCGGCGGCTGGCTGCCGGGCGACCGGCTCACCGCCGGCGAGGGCGAGACGGCGACCGGTGACGTGGGGACGGCCGACGAAGAGATTGCGACTGCGGGCGTGGCGGATGCCGCCGCGCCGCCTGAGGGCGGCCGCACGAGCTCGGCGGTGACGAAGGCGAGGGCGTAGCCCGCGGCTGCCGCGATCACCAGCAGGGCGAGGACGGTGACGACGCGGCGCGCGGCTGGCATGTCCGGATCATAGGGACGGTTCGAGGGCGCCGAGCCGCCACCTCGCACGGCCTCAGCGTGGGATCCTGGCCTCCAGCACGCCCCCTTCGACCCGAGTGGGGTAGAACCGCAGGCGGCGCGTCCGGGTCAGGGCCCGCGCGCTCGCCTTCGAGGCCGAGGGTTCCGGCTTCGGGCCGGTGTCCGCCGGGTTCCACGGGGCGTGAGAGACGCCGTCGGCGTCGAGCCCGCCCGTCGTCGGGAACGTGACCGTCTCGCCCGTCGCGAGGTCGAAGGTCCCGCGATGGAGGACGCACGCGACGGCGCAGCCGTCGAGCGTCCCGAGCGACAGCGGCGCCGACATGTGCGGGCAGCGATCGTCGGTCACGACGATGCCGGCGTCGGTGGCGGCGACGAGCACGTCGAGGTCGCCGAACGACACGCGCCGCATCGTGCCGGGCGCGAGATCGCCGAGGGCGAGCAGCGGGACGAACTCGGCGCCGTCGGCGCCCGGCGCCACGAAGCCGGGCGGAATCGGGCACAGGACGGGAGTCTCGGAGTCACGCATGCCGGGATCGTAGATGGACTCCCGTCGGGGCGCGTCTGGAGCCTCCCCGCACACTCGACCGGAACCGCTCCTTCCTCGCCGGCGTCGTTCGTGGGGGGAATCAAGGCGGCGCGGGAACAGATCGTCGCGCGTGTTGACGACGAACGTGCCCAGATTTGAGCGAAGCCGGCCGGAAGCGTCTTATTCAATTCGTCAGC
>JAKAAV010000380.1 GCA_021802185.1 Chloroflexota bacterium
CGTCCGCGAGATCCGGCGGATCACCACGCGCCCCTGGACGATGATGGAGGTCTGCGGCGGACAGACCCACACGATCGTCAAGCAGGGCATCGACGAGATGCTCCCCGACGGCGTCCGGATGATCCACGGCCCCGGCTGCCCGGTCTGCGTGACGCCGCTCGAGCAGGTCGACAAGGCACTCGCGATCGCGGCGGACCCCGACGTCATCTTCACGAGCTACGGCGACATGCTGCGCGTTCCGGGCTCGACGACGGACCTGCTCGCGCTCAAGGCGCGCGGCGCCGACGTCCGCATCGTCTACTCGCCGCTCGACGCCGTGCGTATCGCGCGGGAGCACCCGGACCGCCAGGTCGTCTTCTTCGCGATCGGCTTCGAGACGACCGCGCCGGCCAACGCGATGGCGGTCTGGCAGGCCGCCGAACAGGCCATCGACAACTTCAGCGTGCTCGTCAGCCACGTGCTCGTGCCGCCGGCGATGGAGGCGATCCTGTCGTCGCCGTCGAACCAGGTGCAGTCGTTCCTGGCCGCGGGGCACGTGTGCGCGGTGATGGGCTGGACCGAGTACGAGCCGATCGCCGCGAAGTACCGCGTCCCCATCGTCGTGACCGGCTTCGAGCCGCTCGACCTGCTCGAGGGCATGCTCATGGCGATCCGCCAGCTCGAGCAGGGCCGGGCCGAGGTCGAGAACCAGTACGTGCGGGCAGTGCGTCGCGAGGGAAATCGCGCCGCCCAGGAGACGATCCTCCGGGTCTTCGACATCGGCGACCGGACCTGGCGCGGGATCGGCATGATCCCGGCGTCGGGGTACCGCCTGAAGGAGCGCTTCGCGCGGTTCGACGCGGAGCGGCGCTTCCACGTGGACGGCATTGCCACGCGCGAGCACCCGGCGTGCATCGCCGGCGAGATCCTGCAGGGCACGAAGACACCGCTCGACTGCACCGCGTACGGCGTGCTCTGCTCGCCGCAGCGACCGCTCGGCGCGTCGATGGTCTCGAGCGAGGGCACGTGCGCGGCGTTCCACGCGGCCGGGAGAGGCCTCAGACCCCCGGCGCGCCCGCTGACGATGGTCCCCACGCCAGCCGCCGCGGATCGGCCCACCTCGACGACGGCATTCGCTGTGACGCCTGCGGCGACGCCCGACGCGATGGAGGCCGGACGATGACGGACCGGCCCGTCCCGGACCCGCTCGCCGCGACCTGCCCCGCGCCGCTCGAGGAAGGGGAGCGCGTGCTGCTCGGCCACGGCTCGGGCGGCCAGCTGTCGGCCGCGCTCATGCGCGACGTCATCGGACCCGCGCTCGGCCCGGCGTCGGCCGGGGGGCCGCTGAACGACGCGGCCGTGATCGACGTGCCGGCCGGGCGGCTGGCGTTCACGACCGACTCGTTCGTGGTCAGCCCCCTCCGCTTCCCGGGTGGGGACATCGGCGAGCTGGCCGTCAACGGCACGATCAACGACCTCGCGATGATGGGGGCACGCCCCGTCGCGATCTCGCTCGCGTACGTGATCGAGGAGGGGCTGTCGTTCGACGAGCTGCGGGCCGTGACGGAGTCGGTCGGCCGCGCTGCGGCTGCCGCCGGGGTTCGCGTGGTGACCGGCGACACGAAGGTCGTCGGGCGGGGAGCAGCCGACCGCCTGTTCGTCAACACCGCCGGCATCGGCCTCGTCCCCGAGGGCGTCGCGCTCGGCGCCGATCTTGCACGCCCTGGCGACGCCGTCCTGCTGTCGGGTCCGATCGGCCTCCACGGCGTCGCGATCATGAGCGTCCGCGAGGGCCTGGAGTTCGAGGTCGAGATCGCTTCCGACACCCGGCCGCTCCACCGGCTCGCGGCGGCGGTGCTCGAGGCCGCGCCGCACGCGCACGTGCTGCGCGATCCCACTCGAGGCGGCCTCGCATCGGCCGTCAACGAGATCGCGGCCGCGTCGGGTGTCGGGATGGTCCTCGACGAGGGGGCGATCCCCGTGCCGGATCCCGTGCGCGCGGCGTGCGAGATGCTCGGCCTCGACCCGCTCCACGTCGCGAACGAGGGCAAGTGCCTCGCGATCGTGCCGGAGGCGGAGGCCGAGGCGGCGCTGGCGGCCATGCGCGGCCTGCCGGAGGGGGCGGGGGCCGTCGTCATCGGGCGCGTCGTCGCCGACCACCCCGGGATGGTCACGATCCGGACGCTCGTCGGCTCGGAGCGGATCGTCGACATGCTCGTCGGGGAACAGCTCCCGCGCATCTGCTGAACCCGGCAGTCGCCTCGTCGCCTTGCCGGCTCCCACTCGCTGCCACCGGCCGGACTTCGTCAGCGGTCGGAGTCCTGCCGACCCCGACGGCTCGCCCCCCTCAACTGGCGATTCGTCCGGACCGCGAGTCCCACGACGACGAGCGCGCCGCCGAGCGAGGCCGCGGCCATCTCGAGTGCGCCGATCAGCGTCGGGTGCGGGTTCTGCGTGAGGTACCCGGCGAAGCCGGCAGCGGCGACGCACAGGCCGGCGAGCAACGCTCCTCGCGCATTCAAAGGCTGCGTGGTCGGCCGCCTCCAGACCATCGTCGCGTCACTCGGTGAGCTCGGCGGCAATGCCGTCGGCCCACGCCTCGATCGCCGGCCAGTCGCGGAAGTCGCCCGACGGCAACGCCTGCTTTGCCGCCGGCATGAGCCCCATGAACCGCTCCATAAGCCCCACCGGCTTCGCGTTCGCGTCCCAGCGCCCCCCGCTCCTCCGGGACGAGTCGAGTATCAGCGTGCCGCTGGTATCCGGCTTCTGACAGGGCCACGTGTCCTCTCGAGTGCGCTCGAATGGGCCGCCGAATTGACCCGCCGGCGTCCTTTGCCGCCGGCCGGGCCCGGCCCCTCACGCCGCTCGAAGGGCTCCGGTGAGACACTCGCGGAATGGACGTACGGCTGAAGCGCGCATACGAACGGCCGGATCCGGCGGACGGCTCGCGCGTGCTCGTGGATCGC